>NZ_JBHXJK010000161.1:0-17005 GCF_042723255.1 Amycolatopsis thailandensis | reverse complement strand
GGCTAAACGCGACGCGCCCATACTGGGGCCAGCCCAGGAAAGGAACCGTCTTGCGAGCGACTGTCATCTACGGCGCCGGCGACGTACGCGTCGAGACCGTCCCGGACCCGAAGCTGAGCGCACCCACCGACGCCCTCCTCCGCGTCGTCCGCTCCTGTATCTGCGGCAGCGACCTCTGGCCGTACGGCAGCATGCCCGCGCGCGACCGCGGAGTCCGGATCGGTCACGAATTCCTCGGCGTCGTCGAGGCCGTCGGCGCCGACGTCACCACGCTCAAAACCGGCGACCTCGTCGTCGCGCCGTTCGTCTACTCCGACAACACCTGCCAGTTCTGCCGCGAAGGCCTCCACACCTCCTGCCTGCACGGCGGGCACTGGGGCGCGAAGGGCGTCGACGCCGGTCAGGGCGAGGCCGTCCGCGTCCCGCAGGCCGACGGCACCCTGGTGAAACTGCCGCACACCGAGGACGACGACCTGCTCGCCTCACTCCTCACGCTCTCCGACGTGTTCCCGACCGGCCACCACGCCGCGGTCAAGGCGGGCGTGAACGAGCGCACCACGGTCACCGTAATCGGCGACGGCGCCGTCGGCCTCTCCGCGGTCCTCGCCGCGAAGCGACTCGGCGCCGAGCGCATCCTCCTGATGGGCCGTCACCAGGCCCGCACGGACCTCGGCCGCGAGTTCGGCGCCACCGACGTCGTCTCCGAGCGCGGCGACGAAGGCATCGAGAAGGTGCGAGAGCTGACGAACGGCGAAGGCACGCACACCGTCCTCGAATGCGTCGGCACGAAGCCCGCCTTCGAGATGGGCGTCGGCGCGGTCCGCCCCGGCGGCACGGTCAGCCGCGTCGGACTGCCGCAGTACGCCGAGGGCCCGATCGGTCCGTCACTCTTCCGACGGAACATCACCGTCACCGGCGGGGTCGCTCCGGCTCGCCACTACATCCCCGAACTGCTCGACGACGTCGTCGAGGGCAGGTACCAGCCGGGCAAGGTGTTCGACCGGACCATCGGGCTGGAAGAGGTGCCCGACGGTTACCGCGCGATGGCGGACCGCGAGGCGCTCAAGGTGCTCGTCAAGCCCTGACTGGAATACCTTGTCAACCATGGACATGATCACCCCCGAGCCGCGTCCCGCCTGGATCGCCGGCCGCCCTGAGCAGGGCGCTTCGACGCTCACCGTGCACCACCCCTACGACGGGAGCGAAGTCGCCACCGTCGCGGTGCCCGGTCCGGAGCAGGTCGAACGAGCGGTGAGCGCGGCGGCGAGTGTCGCGAAGGAGTTCCGCCGGTCCTCGGCGCACAGCCGCGCCGCGGCGCTCGACCACGTTTCGCGGGTGATCGCCGGCCGGGCCGAGGAGATCGCCGAGGTCATCACCGCCGAGAACGGCAAGCCGCTCAAGTGGGCCGACGCCGAGGTGCGGCGGGCGGTGTCGGTGTTCCGGATCGCCGCCGAAGAGGCCCGCCGGTTCAGCGGCGACCTCCAACGCCTGGACACAGATCCTGCGGGCGAGGGCAGGCTGGCCCTCACTCGCCGCGTCCCGCGCGGCCCGGTACTGGGCATCGCGCCGTTCAACTTCCCGCTGAACCTGGTGGCGCACAAGGTCGCGCCGTCGCTCGCGGTCGGTGCGCCGATCATCGTCAAACCCGCGCCGCGCACGCCGCTGGCCGCCTTGATCCTCGGCGAGATCCTGGCCGAGACGGACCTGCCGGAAGGCGCGTTCTCGGTGCTGCCGCTCGGCAACGAGGAGACCTCCGCGCTGGTCGCGGACCCGCGGCTGCCGGTCGTGTCGTTCACCGGATCGGGTCCGGTCGGGTGGTCGATCGCCGACTCCGCGCCGCGCAAACACGTCGTGCTCGAACTCGGCGGCAACGCGGCCGCCGTCGTGCTCCGGGACTGGCCGGATCCCGAAGGCGCCGCGCACCGCATCGCGACCTTCGGCAACTACCAGGCCGGGCAGTCCTGCATCGCCGTGCAGCGGGTCATCGTCGAAAGCGAGGTCGCCGAGGAATTCGTGCCCGCCTTGGTGGAAGCCGTGCAGTCGCAGCAAACCGGCGACCCGTACGACAAGAACACCGATGTGGGACCGGTCGTCGACGAAGCCGCCGCGGAGCGGATCGTGGCCTGGATCGACGAGGCCGTCGCCGCGGGCGCGAAGATCCTCACCGGCGGCAAACGGGACGGCGCGACCGTGGAGCCGACCGTGCTCACCGACGTCCCACCGTCCACAAAGGCCTGGTCGGAGGAAATCTTCGGCCCGGTACTCGCAGTGTCCATTGTGGAGGGTATCGACGAGGCTTTCGCGTCGGTCAACGAATCCGCGTACGGCTTGCAGGCCGGGGTGTTCACCCGCGACGTGCATCTCGCCTTCTACGCCTCGACAGAACTCGAAGTCGGCGGAGTGATCATCGGCGATGTCCCGTCCTACCGCGCCGACCAGATGCCTTACGGCGGCGTCAAGGGATCGGGCGTCGGCCGCGAAGGTGTTCTCGCCGCGATGCACGACCTCACCGAGGAACGGGTCACCGTCTTCACCGGCATCGACCTTTAAGCCGGAGTGACGGCCTGCGCGAACCCGAACACCTTGTCCGGGTCGTAGGTCTTCGCCACCTGCTTGAGCCGGGTGGCGTTGTCGCCGTAGTAGGCCGTCATCCAGTCGGGCAGGGCGGGGTCGATGTAATTGACGTAGCCCCCGCCCAGCCCGATGCCCGTCACCACTTCCGCGACGGAATCCGTTGCCGCGGAACGATTACGGGCATCCGCCTGACTGTAGATCTGCACACTGCCGATCGCCTTCCGATGCCAGAACGCGGTGGCGTCCGGCGCGACGTCGGCGACGGCGCCGCCGAGGCCGTCGACCAGAAGGTCCATGCCGCGCCTGCCGTCCAGTATCGACGTCAGTTTCGCGGGGTCCACCGGCTCGCTGAGGATTCGCGACGAGGCCGCAAAGGACTGCCGGCTCTCGCTACCGGAGAAGTACTTCATGGCACCGAGATAGTCGAGTTGCTTCACCGTCCGCGTCCCGTTTACTTTGCCGGTCAGCCTGTCCAGCACCTTGGCGAGCGAAGCGGTGTCACCGACATAGCAACCGGAAATCCTCGCGCCGACCGGAGATCCGCCCGACAACACCACGTTCGCCCACAGCTCCGGCGGGGCTTCGGGCAGCCAGCGCTGCCACTCGGCGAGGACGTCGTTCGCGCTGCCCACCGGGAAACGCAGGGAGAACACCGAAACGACCGAAGGCGACGGGTCGGTCCGGAAAGTGAACGAGGTGACGACGCCGAAGTTGCCGCCGCCACCGCCACGCAACGCCCAGAACAACTCGGGTTCGGAATCCGCCGACGCCGTGCGGAGTTTCCCGTCCGCCGTGACGACCCGCGCGGACACCAAGTGGTCACAGGTGAGTCCGTACTTTCGGGCGAGGACACCGATTCCGCCGCCGAGGGTCAGCCCGACGATCCCGACGCTGGGGCAGGATCCCGCGGGCAGGCAACGTCCAGCGCCACCGAGCTCGGCGTAGACGTCCTTCAGTTTCGCGCCCGCGCCGATCACGACCTGTTCGCCTTGAACGTCCACTGAGGACATTCCGCCGAGGTCGATCATCAAGCCGCCGTCGGGAACCGAATAGCCGGCGTAGCTGTGGCCGCCGCTACGAGCGGCTATCGGGACTCGCTTCGCCGCCGCTTCGACAGCGGCCTGCACGTCTTCCGGTTTGGCGCATTTCGCTATCGCGGCGGGTTTGAGCCCGTCGAAAGCCGGATTGAACACACGTTTGGCGCTGTCATACCCGGAATCCCCCGGCAAGAGCAGGGAGACCTTGTTCCGCAACGCGGCCCAGTCCGGCGGACCGGACGGCGGCGCGACACTGGTGCTCGGCGGCAAAGACACGCCAGGGGCCGAAGTGGGCGCTTGCACTGGAGGTGCGGCGGAACACGCCGTCGCGGCCGCCCCGACCGCGGTCGCGCCGGCGAGCTTGAGAAAGTTCCTTCGCCCCAACTTCATACTTGTGAAGACGTGCGGGCCATGGCGAGGTTGCGAGGATCACCCGGCCGAGTCAGCGGTACTCGGGGTTCTCGAAGTCGAAGCGGCTGCCCGCGTCCCATTCCGATCGCTGATTCCCGTACGCGGGAATACCGCCCGCCCGGTGCAGCATGGAGGCCAGATGCAGCAGATTCCAGGTCATGAAGGTGGTGTTCCGGTTGGTGAAATCGTTCTCCGGCCCACCTGAGCCCTCGTCCAGATAGGACGGGCCGGGACCCGCCTCACCGATCCAGCCCGCGTCCGCCTGCGGCGGGATGGTGTAGCCCAGATGCTGCAGGCTGTAGAGCACGTTCATCGCGCAGTGCTTGATGCCATCTTCGTTCCCGGTGATCAGGCAGCCGCCGACGCGGCCGTAGTAGGCGTACTGACCGGCGTCGTTCAGCAGTGACGAACAGGCGTAGAGCCGCTCGATGACACGTTTCATCACCGAACTGTTGTCACCGAGCCAAATGGGCCCGCAGAGCACCAGGATCTGCGCCTCCATCACCTGCCGGTAGAGCTCCGGCCAGGCGTCGGACGCGGCGCCGTGCTCGGTCATGTCGGGCCAGACGCCTGTCGCGATGTCGTGGTCCGCGGCCCGGAGCACGGAGACCTCGACACCGTGTTTGACCATGATGTCGCGGCTGATCGCGATGAGGCCGTCGGTGTTGCTCTTCTCCGGGGATCTCTTCAGGGTGCAGTTCACGAACAGGGCCTTGAGCCCGCTGAAGTCGTAGTCCATCGGTCAAGGACAGCACCGACGGCCGTCCGGGGAAAGCCCCCGAAGGCTTACGGATTCCTTAGAGCCAATGCGGCAGCGGTGGCACTTCGCCGTCCAAAGTGGACCCGTCACCGCGGCCGGTGATCCAGGCCAGGACGGCACCGGGGGTGCCGGTCACCTTGGCCGGATCGCCTTCGCCCATCCGCCACTCGTGCCGCGTCCCGTCGCCGTCGACGGCGACCAGGAGGACAGCGGGCAGCCCCTCGCCGTACGAGGCGATGGCACTGCTCACCACGACCTCGAACTCCCGTCCGAGCAGCCCGGAGACCCGGTCGAAGTCGTAACCGAAGTCCAAATCGACGAGGTGGATCGAGGTTTCGGCCAGCCGCTTGCGCAGCACTTCCTCACCGGTGACCGGCCTGCCCTGCCTGTCACGCGCCGCACCGGCCCACGCCTCGTCCGGCAAGGACGCGGCCAGGTCCGTGAATCGCTCGCCGGAGTCCACGACATCGGCGATGATCACCGCGGCGGAGCGGTCGGCTCCGGCCTCGATACCCGCGTCGCGAGCTGTGGCCGTGGCGTACATCGGTGTCTCGACGCCGGTCTTCGCCCAGTTCAGCAGGTTGCCGAGACCGTCCGCGTTACGCGCGACGTGCGAGAGCAGATGCGCCCGCGTCCAGCCGGACAAGGCGCTGGGGGCGTGCACGGCGTCCTCGTCGAGCGCGCGCACCACCCTCGCCCATTCGTCATGCAGGGCTCGGACACGTTCGAGCAGGGCGTGGGCGCGTTCGGCGGCGGTCACATCCCCAACTTACCGCCGAAGCGCGGCGGGCGCGTCCGCCGGAACCGAAGGGTTCTTCGGCGCGATCGGCTCGACACGCGCGTACGCCGAGTCCTGCGACGGCCGATTGTCCTTTTCGCCCTTGTTGGGCCACAGCGAGAACGCCCGCTCGGCTTGCGCGGTGATGGTCAGCGAGGGGTTCACGCCGAGGTTCGCCGTGATCGCCGAACCATCCACAATGGACAGGCCGGGGTAGTTGAAGACCCGGTGATACGGGTCGATCACGCCGTTTTCGGGCGCGGTCCCGATCGGGGCGCCGCCGATGAAGTGCGCCGTCAGCGGGATGTCGAAGATCTCGCCCCACGTGCCGCCCGCCATCCCGCCGATGCGCTCGGCGGTGCGGAGGTTGGCCTCGTGCCCGGCGGGGATGAAGCTGGGGTTCGGCTCGCCGTGGCCCTGTTTGGAGGTGTACTTGCGGCGGCCGAAGAGGCCGGGCTTGGTGTAGGTGGTGATGGAGTTGTCGAGGCTCTGCATCACCAGCAGGATCACCGTGCGTTCGCTCCAGCGGTAGCCGTTGAGCAGCTTCACCGTCTGGACCGGGTGCTTTAGCATGAAGTTCACGGCCTGGCGCCAGCGCGGCACCGCCGAATCGCCTTCGGTGGCGATGGTCTGGAGCAGGCTCATCGCGTTGCTGCCCTTGCCGTAGCGGACGGGCTCGATGTGCGTGTTGTCGTCGGGGTGGATCGACGACGTGATCGCGACGCCACGGCTGAAGTTCCGGTCCTCGTCGACCGAGGTGCGGGCGGCGCCGATGATGGCCTCGGAGTTGGTCCGGGTCAGCTCGCCGAGGCGCGGCGAGAGCTTCGGCAGCTTGGCGGTGTCGCGCATGGTGTGGAGCAGGTTCTGCGTGCCCCACGTGCCGGCGGCGAGCACCACCTGCGCGGCGGTGAGCTTGTGCCGGAACTTCCGCGAGGTGGTCCCGGTCTTCTTGATGCTCACCTCGTACCCACCTGCGTTTAGCGGGCTAATCGCGCTCACGGTGGTGAGGGGGATGACCTGCGCGCCGTCCTTCTCCGCGAGGTAGAGGTAGTTCTTGACCAGCGTGTTCTTGGCGCCGACGCGGCAGCCGGTCATACAGGCGCCGCATTCGGTGCAGCCGGTGCGCGCCGGGCCCGCGCCACCGAAGTACGGGTCCTCGCTGCGCTCCCCTGGCTTGCCGAAGTACACGCCGACCGGCGTCGGGTGGTACGAGCCGGGGACGCCCATGTCCTCCGCGACGCCCTTCATCACGACGTCCGACGGCGTGACGCTGGGGTTGGTGACGACGCCCAGCATGCGGCTGGCCTGGTCGTAGTGCGGGCCGAGTTCGGACTCCCAGTCGGTGATGTGGGACCACTGCGGGTCGACGTAGAACGGCTTCAGCGGGCGGTACAGCGTGTTCGCGTAGACCAGCGAGCCGCCGCCGACGCCCGCGCCGGCGAGCACCATGACGTCCTTGAGCATGTGGATGCGCTGGATGCCGAAGCAGCCGACCTGGGGTGCCCAGACGTAGCGGCGAAGGTCCCAGGACGTCTTCGCGAACTCGTCGTCGGCGAAGCGGCGGCCCGCCTCGATGACGGCGACGCGGTAGCCCTTCTCGGTCAGCCGGAGGGCAGCGACACTGCCGCCGAACCCGGAACCGACGACGATCACGTCGTAGTCGAAGTCGTCTTCAGTGGTGGTGTTACTGGCAGTCACACCCTTGACTGTAACCCCGGCCACCCCTTCTGACCAGAGGTAAGTTACTCGCCAGTTACCTTCCGGCTGGTGCATGCTCGGACCGGTGATCGACCATTTCGCGAAGGAATACCTGCACAGTGACCTGCGAGAGATCCGCGAAGCGATGCTCCGGAAGCTCGACGGATTGTCCGAGTACGACATCCGCCGTCCCCTGACTTCGACCGGAACCAACCTGCTCGGCCTGGTCAAGCACCTGGCGACCTGGGAGGCCCGGTACTTCGGCGAGGTCTTCGGCCGGCCGTTCCCCGATGCCGTCCCCGAGCGCGGCACCGACCTGTGGGCGACCGAGCACGAGACCCGCGGGGAGATCACCGGCTTCTACCGGCGCGTCTGGGCGCACTCCGACGCGACCATCGCCGCGCTCGACGTCGACGCGCCCGGCCATGTGCCCTGGTGGCCGCGTCCCGACGTGAAGCTGTTCAACGTCCTGGTCCACATCCTCACCGAGACCAACCGGCACGCCGGGCACGCCGACATCCTGCGGGAGCAACTGGACGGCACCGTCGATGCGCCCGGCAAGGACGCGGCCTTCTGGGAAGCCCGGCGGGCGGAGATCGACCGCGCGGCCAGGACCGCCGCGCGACTTTAGCGGGCTAAACGCGAAACAGGAGGGACGCGTGGGCCTACTGGGGCACCTGAGCGCAAAGCGGCCCGGATCGCGTTTAGCGGGCTAAACGCGATCCGGGCCGGGCGAAGCGAGCGTCAGCGGCGGACGGTCAGGCCCACCCGCTGGAACTCCTTCAGGTCCGAGTAGCCCGTCTTCGCCATCGCGCGGCGAAGCGCGCCGAAGAGGTTCACGACGCCCTCAGCGTCCGAGGACGGCCCGAAGAGCAGCGTCTTGAGGTCGACGGCGTAGTCCGGCCCCAGCGCCACGCGCGAACGCGGCAGCGACGGGTGCGCTGCCGCCGACGTCCAGTAGAGCCCTTGCCCCGGCGCCTCGGAGGCGGCGGCCAGCGGCGCGCCCAGCATGACCGCGTCGGCACCACAGGCGATGGCCTTGGCGATGTCGCCGGACACGCTCATCCCGCCGTCGGCGAGCACGTGCACGTACCGGCCGCCGGTCTCGTCGAGGTAGTCACGGCGCGCGGCGGCGGCGTCGACGATCGCGGTCGCCATCGGCGTCCCGATCCCGAGGACGCTGTCGGTGCTCGTCACGCCGCGGCTCGCGCCGTGCCCGACGATGACGCCGGCCGCGCCGGTGCGCATCAGGTGCATCGCGGTGCGGTAGTCGCTGACGCCGCCCGCGATCACCGGGACGTCGAGGCGCCCGATGAAGTCCTTCAGGTCCAGCGGCTCGGCGTCGCGCTGGACGTGCTCGGCGGAGATGATCGTGCCCTGCACGACGAGGATCTCGACGCCGGCCGCCAGCAGGTCCGGCGTGAGCTCGGCGGCGTGCTGCGGGCTGACCCGCGCGGCCACGGTGACGCCGGACTCGCGGACGGTCTTGATCGCCTCGGTCAGCAGATCCAACCGGATCGGGGCGGAGTGCAATTCCTGCAGCTCACGCACGATCGCGGTCGGATCCTCGGTGTCCTCGGCCGCCCGGACGAGGCGAAAGATCGCCTCTTCGACGTTCGGGTGCCGGGCCCAAAGCCCTTCGGCGTTGAGGACGCCCAGCCCGCCGAGCTCGCCGACGGCCACCGCGGTTCCCGGCGACACGATCGCGTCGGTGGGGTGCGTGACCAGCGGCAACTCGAACCGGTACGCGTCGATCTGCCACGCGGTGGACACGACCGAAGACGACCGGGTGCGCCGCGACGGCACGATCTCCACGTCATCGAGGTCATACGCCCGCCGCGCGGTGCGGCCCATGCCGATCTCGACCAGATCCCGCACGTCAAGTCCCTTCTCACCGACGACCGTTACACCCCATTGTCGCTAGGCCGCGTGGGTGACCTGCGACGGGGCTCCCGAACCGGGCCCGAAGTCACACCAGCCCCACTCGCCCCACCCGTTTCGCGTTTAGGGGGCTAAAGTCGCGCGGGTGGGGCGCGTGGGGCTGGTGGGTCAGAAGGAGACCTTCTCCACGGAGTCGGTCCGGAGGACGGATTCCTGCGCGAAGGCGGCCTTGTAGGCGGTCCGGATCTCTTCGATCTCGCGGTTCGCGTCGCGGTCGCTGAACGGGTACACGACCACGATCACCTTCGACTTCTCCCGCGAGATCACCCCGTCCGAACCGCGCCACTGGCCGCGCCCGGTCAGCTCGGTGAACCCGTCCGGGAACCTCGGCGTGACGACCTTGTCGGTGAAGGCGGTGAACTCGGCGTCGGTGAGCTCCCCACCACCCGGCTTCGTCGTGCCGAAGTACAGCTCGGTGCGCTTCCACAGCTCACCCGGCGACGCCTGGAGACCGGCGGCCTCGACGGACTGAGGCGCGGCAGGCGCGGCCGAAGCGCTGGGGACGGCCGAAGCCGCCACCCCGCCGCCGAGCCCGAGAGCGGCCGCGGCGAAGACGGCCAGCGCGGTCCGGCGCGACGCAGGCGAAAAAGACATCCGGTTCCTCCCAGGAGACTTGATCGGCGGGCCAAGTCTCCCGGGAACGGAACCGGATGGGTAAGTGTCCTAAAGGGCGGACTAACGGGTGGTGTAGTTCGGCGCCTCGACGGTCATCGTGATGTCGTGCGGGTGGCTCTCCTTGAGCCCGGCGGCGGTGATCCGCACCAGCTGCGCCTCCTGCAGCTCGGGGATCGTCGACGCGCCCGCGTAGCCCATGCCCGACCGCAGACCGCCCACCAGCTGGTGGACGACGTTCGCGAGCGGCCCGCGGAACGGGATCCGCCCCTCGATGCCCTCGGGGACCAGCTTGTCCTCGCTCAGCACGTCGTCCTGCGCGTAGCGGTCCTTCGAGTAGGACTTCGCCTCGCCACGCGACTGCATGGCGCCCAGGGAGCCCATGCCGCGGTAGGTCTTGAACTGCTTGCCGTTGACCAGGATCAGGTCACCGGGCGATTCGGCGGTGCCCGCGAGCAGGCTGCCGAGCATCACCGTGGACGCGCCGGACGCGATCGCCTTCGCGATGTCGCCCGAGTACTGGATGCCGCCGTCGCCGATGACCGGGATCCCGGCCGGGCGAGCAGCCTGGTCGGCCTCGTAGATCGCGGAGATCTGCGGGACGCCGACCCCGGCGACGATGCGGGTGGTGCAGATGGAACCGGGGCCGACGCCGACCTTGATCCCGTCCGCGCCCGCCTCCACCAGCGCCTGCGCGCCGGCCCGGGTCGCGACGTTGCCGCCGACGATGTCGACGGTCTCGCCCAGTTCCTTCTTCAGCAGCGCGACGGTCTCGACGACGGCGCGGGAGTGCCCGTGCGCGGTGTCCACCATCAGCACGTCCACCCCGGCGTCGGCCAGCGCCATCGCGCGCTTGTGCCCGTCCGGCCCGACACCGACGGCGGCACCGACGATCAGACGGCCGTTGGTGTCCTTGGACGCGTTGGGGTACTGCTCGGTCTTCACGAAGTCCTTGACCGTGATCAGCCCGCGCAGCTTGCCCGCGCCGTCGACGATCGGCAGCTTCTCGATCTTGTGGCGGCGCAGCAGCCCGAGCGCGGCCTCCGCGGTGACCCCGACCTGTGCGGTGACCAGCGGCAGCTTCGTCATCACCTCGTGCACCGCACGGGTGTGGTCGACCTCGAACCGCATGTCGCGGTTGGTGATGATGCCCACCAGCGACCCGGCGGCGTCCGTCACCGGCACACCGGAGATGCGGAACCGCGCGCACAGGGCGTCGACCTCGGCGAGGGTGTCCTCGGGCGAGCACGTGACCGGGTCGGTCACCATGCCCGCTTCAGAGCGCTTCACGACCTCGACAGCGGCGGCCTGGTCGTCGATCGGCAGGTTGCGCTGCAGCACGCCCATCCCGCCCTGGCGGGCCATGGCGATCGCCATGCGGCCTTCGGTGACCGTGTCCATGGCGGCGGAGACCAGCGGGATGTTCAGGGTGACGTTGCGAGAGAGCCGGGTGCGGGTGCTGACCGCACTGGGCACCACGTCGGACTCGGCCGGCAGCAGCAGCACGTCGTCGAAGGTCAGCCCGAGCATGGCGAACTTGCTCGGGACGGGGGCGGTGACGCTGTCGCTGGTCATAGCAGGCGAAGGGCCTTCCTAGCGGTGACTAATGAGAACCGCCGTGGCTTGTGACAACACGGCGGGGGCCTGCCCCTCATGATATCCGGGCCGGGCGGCCGCCCGGCCCGGGTGGGCGCCCGGTAGCGTGCAGACGTGCCGCAAGATGCGTTGCCCCCAGACCCGTTCGCGGATGACCCGGACGACCCGGCCCGCGCGTTCATCGACGACGCCGACCGGCTCGACGAGCCGATCAGCGACGAAGAGCGCACCGAGTTGCTGGCCGACCTCTCCGATCTCGCCGTCTACCAGGCGCTTCTCGAACCGCGCGGGGTACGCGGGATCGTGGTCGACTGCGGTGAATGCGACGAACCCCACTACCACGACTGGCATCTGCTGCGCGCCAGTCTCGAGCAACTGCTCGCCGACGGCCGCATGCGGCCGCACGAGCCCGCGTTCGATCCGAACCCCGGTGACTATGTGAGCTGGGACTACTGCCGCGGCTTCGCGGACGGTGTCACGGCCAACGAGAGCGCCTACTGATCGCGTTTAGCCCGCTAAACGCGATCAGAGACAAACAGCGAAAGGGCCTGGTGAGAGAGATCTCACCAGGCCCTTTCGGCGTTCTGAGGTGTTACTGCGTCTCTTGGACCACGGCGGGCGCCTGCGCTCCGGCACCCGGCGACGGCTCGTTACGCGAACCACCGGGGTCGTTGCCCGAGGCCGGCGGCGTCGTCGACGTCGTGGGCGGCTGCGGCTGACTGGTCGAGGTCGGCGGAGTCGGCGAGGGCGTCGTGGTGCCCGGCAGGCTCGTGCCGGGGTTGCCGCCTCCGGGCAGCGACGTCGGCGGAGCGGTCGGCTGCGGAGTGGGCTGCGGGGTCGTCGCGACCGGCGTCTGCGTGGGCGGCTGCTGATCCGGCGGCAACGGTTGCTGGCCGGGATTCTGCAGCTGGGCACTCAGCTGGCGGTGCTGCTCGAACAGCTGGTCGCGGTTTTCGTCGTCGGTCACCTGGCTCAACGCGGCCTGTGCTTCGTCGAGCGCCTTGCGCGCGTCGTCGAGGCGCCCACCGGCGAGCGCGAGGTTGGCCTTCTCCAGATCGAGTTTGGCCGCCGCGGCGGCCTCGACCGACCGGGCGTGGTCGGCGTAAAGCACCTTCGTCAGTCCCCAGAGCGTGTCACCAGGCTGCGCGTCCTTCGCGGCGAGACCGGTACCGGCGAAGGCGATGGCCAGGACGGCCGCGGCTGCGGCCACCGGGACCAGCAGCCGGCGTCTTCCCCCGTGTTTGCGGGCGAGCGCGGCTGTCTTCACGGTGACGACGGCGGTGTCGACGTCGACGAGTTCCGCGAGCGGTTCACTGTCGATGTCACGCCGCCAGGCCAGCAGCAGCGCGTTGAGCTCTTGATCGCCGAGGTCGTCGGCCATCTTCGGATCCGAGCCACCGAGGGCGTCGAGCAGTGCGTCATCGGCCTGAACGGCCGACAGATCAGCGGCGAACTCGGCTTCGGAGGACGTCAGCCCTCTCTCGAAGGCCGTCAGTTCACGATCGGTCCCAGGGGAGAACCGATGGTCGCGGTCGGTCACTCAGATCACCTCCTCAGCGGCCAGAACCTTACGTAGGCGCGCCAAGGCGCGATGCTGGGCCACCCGGACGGCGCCGGGGGTGGACCCCACGGCCTCGGCCGTCTCCTCGGCGGACAGTCCCACGACCACGCGCAGGACCACGATCTCACGCTGCTTGTCGGGAAGGACCCGCAACAGCTGCGACATGCGCTCGTTCAGCTCGCCCTGAAGAGCACGCTGCTCGGGACCGACGCCGCCCTCGACCTCGTCGGGGACTTCGGCGACCGGTTCGGCGCGGTTACGGGCCGCGGCGCGATGCGCGTCGGCCACCTTGTGCTGGGCGATCCCGTAGACGAAGGCCAGGAACGGGCGGCCCTGATCACGGTACGAAGGCAATGCCGTGAGCACCGCGAGACACACCTCCTGAGCAACGTCGTCTGCGGAAGCGAACGAACGCTCCTGCCTGCCAACCCGAGCGCGGCAGTACCGCACTACCAAAGGACGGATGGCCGCCAGCAACCGCTCGACCGCTTGAGGATCACCCTCAACAGCAGCGGCGACCGGCTCATCCAGTCCGTCCCCCACATTGGCCATCGCAGACAACAGTCCCAGTGTTACGTATAGGCGTGCAAAGAGTCCGGCGTGTGACTTCGGAGGCCACTACCGGTGACAGCTACCGTACCGCTCGGGCCCGCCGCCTTGGTTGACGGCCGTCATCGGCGCGCCGCCTCTCCGGCGAGCACGCTGAAACCCGGGTCTTCACCCGTTCCCGTCGCTCATGGTCGAAATTTCGACGAGCCGGAACGCAGTGGGGTACGACGATCCACCCGGAGGCGGACGCGCTCGGGCAAGAGTGCCCGAGCTGTGAGCATAAAGCGCGAAGCGTGACGGGAAACACAGGTACGGGCCAGGGGTACTCCCCCGGCCCGTTCGTCACCCGTCTTGCGATCCAACCAGCGAGATCAAGAAAGCGTTGTCAGGAAACGAGTCCACGGCGGAATCCGTGGGCGACAGCCTGAGCGCGATCCCGCACGCCGAGCTTGCGGAACAAGCGGCGAGCGTGCGTCTTCACGGTGTCTTCGGACAGGTACAGCTCGCGGCCGATCTGTCCGTTGCTCTTGCCCTGGCTCATCCCGCGGAGCACCTGGAGCTCGCGCTCGGTGAGCTGGACGCCGGGGTCGGACGGCTGACGCGGCGCCGGCACCGAGGTGCTGGCGAGGGTGTGCGCCAGTGCGGCGACCAGCTCGGGACGCGAGGCGTCCCAGCGCAGGTAGCCGCGGGCTCCGCCGGCGATGGCGGCGGCGATGCTGCCCGCGTCGTCCGGGGCGCCGAACACGATCACATTCGCTTGGGGGTTCGCCGAGACGAGCCGCCGGGTGGCTTCGACGCCAGTCGGGACAGCGCGCTGGGTACCGACCAGCACGACGTCGACCGGCTGACGGGAGTACCGGGCCAGCAGCTCGTCACCGTGCGCTACGCAGTCGATGCGACTGACCCCTGGGACCGCGGACATCACTCGAGTGAGCCCTTCGCGGACACTGCGTCGGTCGTCGCAGATCAAGACCGTCGTCACGGGGTTTCCTTCCTGCAGCCGGGTGACATTCCACTTCCCCTATCGGACGCTTTAGCCCGAACCTTGACACGATCCGGTGGCTTTTTTTGAAGTTTCTTAGCCCGGTTGCCGGAATGGGCCCTCCAACAGGCTAGACGCCCTCAGAGGGGGACCCACGGAGATTGCCGGGCGAGCCACCTCCCGCAAGGATCTGCGTGCCGTAACACTGCGTGCAACAGTTCGGCACTTCTGAATCGATACTCATCGGCGTGTCCTGCCCCGAGGTCGGCCGCGAGCAGGCACGCCACCCACAGAAGTGAATTGAATTCGTATTTCTCGGCGGTTTCGCGCGCGCTCTCCACCAGCGCTTTCGCGAGGTCCCGGTCAGCGGAACTTCCATTCGCGATCGTCACGCCGAGTACAAGCCGCGATTTGACGACATGCCGACACGCGCCCCGGGCCTGCGCCGTTTCCAGCGCCATTTCCGCAGGTGCGATCGCCGCGCGGGAAATGTTACTCGCCAGTTCGATTTCCGCGCCCACCCAACCGGCCCTGGTCCGGCTACGCCAGTTGCCGGTGTGCGCCTCCGCCCGCGCCAGCAGCCGCCGGGCGGCGGCCAGCCTGCCGCGCCCGAGGTTGTCGGCCGCGAGACCGAGGAGGGCGTCCGCCCGCGCCCCCTCCGCGTCCAGGCCGTCGGTGTCGGGCTCCCCCGGCGGCTCCGCGATCGCCAGCGCGAGCGCCTCGCCGTCGAGGGCGAGGGCCGCCGCGTGACCGCCCAGCTGCCGCCGATGCGACGCCAGCGTGCTCGCGGCCAGCGACGCGAGCACCGGGTCTTTGCTCGTGCGCAATCCGGCCAGCAGCGTGGCCGCCGCCGCGTACCGGCCGCGGGCGCCGAGCCCGATCGCGGCCAGCAGCCGTCCACGAGGTGACGCGGGCACCGCGAAGGAGTCCGGCGGCGGCAGGCCGTCACCGAACGCGGCGGACCGCAAGGACTCTTCCATCGGTCCTTTCTATCGCCTCGCACCGACAAGAACGTGCTCGATCCGGTCGGCGGCCGTCGACAGTTCGCCGAGCAGTTCGATCTTGTCCGGGAGCGTGGCGGGATCCCAGCCCGGGCCGCAGGCGAACAGCCTGCTGCGCTGACGGCCTCGGGACACCCTGGCGAACAGGCGCGGGTCCGCTGTCGCGCGCCGCCCCGACCACAGCACCACCGCCGCCGGGACGCTGCGACGGACCGTCACCGCGAGCACCTCGGCGGGCAGGGAGGCGCCGAACAGCTGGGCGCCGATCCGGCGGCCGCCGAGCGCCGCGGCGAGCGCGTACATCGGGAGGTTGTCGCGCTCGTCCGGGACGCAGGTCAGCAGGACCGGTCGCTGGTTGCGCGGTTCGCGGAGGACCGGCGTCGCGCGGACGAGGGCGGCGTACACGCATTCGGCGAGCAGGTACTCGACCTCCGCGCCGGCGCTGACGCCGCGCCAGCGTGCGCCCAGCGCTGTCAGGACCGGCGAGACGACACCGGTCCAGGCGGGCAGGACGCCGAGCTCGCGGATCGTGTCGGCGAGCATGCGCTGGACCGCGCCGAAGTCCATCGCGAGCGCGGCCGTGCTCAAGCGCCTGGCGAGGCGGGACGGGACGTCGTGATCGTCAGCGGGCGGTGTGACGGCCTGCTCGTCCACTTGGACCACGGAGGATTCCGGGGTCTCCGTGGCAGTCCGGGGCATCTGCTCGAGCGCGTACTTCGCCGCTTCGGCCGTCGAGGCGCCGCGAAGCAACGCGCGCTGCATCAGTTCGAGACGTCCGATGTCGGAGCTGCCGTAGCGGCGGTGGCGGCCGTTGGTGTGACGGCTCGGTCCTACGCCGTATCTGCGGTCCCAGGTGCGAAGGGTGGACGGTGCGACCCCGAGCCGGCGAGCGACCGAGGCCACCGGCAGGGTGGGTTCTTCACTGCTGATCCGAGATCCCACTCGACCCAATATCCAGGCAGGCCGGGACGGGGGCAACCGGAACGGAAAGTACCGCTCACACATCCGGGGGATGCCTAACGGCTGAATCGTCTTGAATCTCTTGAACAAGTATTGGCGCGCTTCTAACGTTACCGCCGTTGCACCGAATGGAGTATCCGCAGCGCAGCAGAGCAGGTAAACGCTTCGACCGGATGACGGAGGCGGTCAGGATGGCGGACACACGCAGGCTCCCGGGACCCAACGCGGATGTGTGGGACTGGCAGCTCGAAGGGTCGTGTCGGGGTATGGACAGCGCGTCCTTCTTTCACCCTGACGGCGAACGCGGGCCGGCCAGAGCCCGCCGCGAGGCGAGGGCCAAAGCCGTGTGCCTGGCCTGCCCGGTCCTGGCCATGTGCCGGAACCACGCGCTCGCCGTGCACGAGCCGTACGGGATCTGGGGCGGGCTGTCGGAATCGGAACGCGAGCACATCATCAAGGCGGACAAGCGCACATTGAGCATGTCGAACGGCTGATCCGGCCGAGTCGGCGACGCGGAAGGGCGGCATCCGGGTGGGGTGCCGCCC
>NZ_JBHXJK010000160.1:0-17262 GCF_042723255.1 Amycolatopsis thailandensis | reverse complement strand
GGGCCCCCCGCGGCGCCGGGCCAAGACCCCGCACGTGGGACTTCCGAATGCTACCCCCGTCGACCACACCGCCATCCAGCAACACGACGAAACAGGGCACCACCTACGACAGACCCAGGACGTTCACTCCCCGACTCCCACGCCAACAAGACCGAGCGTGGAAGATCCGGGACACTCACCGTCCCAAATCCTCCACACTCGCCGATCACACCAGTGGGCAGCCAAATACGAGTCCGCCAGAACCCGAAACGCCACTCACGACCCGCTTACGCAACTTCGCCGAGACCCTGGCGCCCAGCGCGAGGAAGGGGCCTTCAAGTACTCCTGCCGGGCGTGAAGGTCGGCGCGCGAGCGATCCGACGTCAGTCGCTTGCCCAGCCAGAACCGTCCTCACCGCTCAAGAATCGCGAGTGCGCCGACTGCTCCGCACCAGCGTCATGTCCTTCTCCCGCACCGGTTCTCGGCAGTGCGCGCACACCGTCTCCGGCGCGAGTTCCTCACCGCACGCGTGGCGCCACACCGTCGGCGGCGGCCCTTCCGTGACATACCGGTCGCCCCACGCCATCAGGTTCAGCAGCACATGGTTGAGAGCGTGCCCCGCCTCCGTGAGCACGTACTCGTAGCGCGGCGGATGCTCCTCGTAGAGCCGCTTTTCGAGGATTCCCGTCTCGACGAGCTTGCGCAGCCGCGCGGTCAGGATGTCGCGGCTCGCCCCGGTGTTGCGGACGATCTGGTCGAATCGCCGCGCCCCGAAGAACACTTCGCGCAGCGCGAGCAGGCTCCAGCGCTCCCCGATCACCTCCATCGCGTTGGCGATCGAGCAGTCCCTCGGTCCTTCGGTCATGCGACCAGCGTAAACCCAGTGAGTCTTGATTTCCAACCCACTCGATGCCACAGTGAGTTGGATATCCCAACTCACCACTGGAGGCAGCCGTGCACGACGCGGTCATCGTCGACGCCGTCCGTACCCCGATCGGCAAGGGCAAGCCCGGCGGCGCCCTGCACGAGATCCACCCGGTCCAGCTGCTCGCCCACACGTTGCGGGCGCTCGTCGACCGCAACGGAATCGACCCGGCGCTGATCGACGACGTCATCGGCGGCGCGGTAGACCAGGTCGGTGAGCAGGCCCAGAACGTCACGCGATGGGCGGTGCTCGCGGCCGGACTGCCCGAAACCGTGCCCGCGACCACCGTCGACAGGCAGTGCGGGAGCAGCCAGCAAGCCGTGCACTTCGCCGCGCAGGGCGTGATGGCGGGTGCTTACGACATCGTCATCGCCTGTGGTGTCGAGTCCATGAGCCGCGTCCCGATGTGGTCGAACGTGCTGCCGGGCACCGATCCCCTCGGCCCCGGCGTCGCGGAGCGCTATCCCGAAGGCCTGGTGCCCCAGGGGATCAGCGCGGAACTCATCGCCGCGAAGTGGTCGCTCAGCCGGGAGGCGATGGACGAGTTCGCCGTCTCTTCGCACCGGAAGGCGGCGCGAGCGCACGAACTCGGGCGGTTCGCGAGCCAGATCGTGCCGATCGAGACGCCGTCGGGCCTCGTGTCCACCGACGAGTCCGTCCGCCCCGGCACCGACCTCGAAACACTGGCGAAACTCCGACCGGCGTTCCAGGACCCGGCCGTGGCCGCGCGATTCCCGCAGATCGACTGGTCGGTGACCGCGGGCAACAGCAGCCC
This sequence comes from Amycolatopsis thailandensis, assembly GCF_042723255.1. NCBI lineage: Bacteria > Bacillati > Actinomycetota > Actinomycetes > Pseudonocardiales > Pseudonocardiaceae > Amycolatopsis > Amycolatopsis thailandensis. The sequence goes on along the minus strand of NZ_JBHXJK010000160.1, from coordinate 15,583 downwards.
GATCAACGACGGCGCGTCCGCGGTCCTCATCACCTCCAGCGAGACCGCGGCCCGGCTGGGCCTCCGTCCCCGCGCCCGCCTGCACAGTTTCGCGGTCACCGGGTCCGATCCGCTGCTCATGCTCACCGGCGTCATCCCGGCGACGGAGAAGGTGCTGCGGCGCGCGGGAATGAGCCTTGCCGACATCGACCTGTTCGAGATCAACGAGGCGTTCGCCAGTGTCGTACTGGCGTGGCAGCAGGAGACCGGGGCCGATCCGGCCAAGGTCAACGTCCACGGCGGCGCGATCGCACTGGGCCATCCGCTCGGCGCGAGCGGGACCCGGCTGATGGGCACACTGGTCAACGCGTTGCACCACCACGGCGTCCGGTACGGGCTCCAGGCGATGTGCGAAGGCGGCGGCCAGGCCAACGCGACCATCCTGGAGGCGTTGTGACCGGCCGGCTGCCCAGGAAACTCGCGGACCATCCGTCGGTGCAGGCGGTGCTCGCCAGCCCTCGCGACAAGCCGTCGCCGGTGATCGACGCGGCCTGGCTCAAGGACATCTGCCTGGCCGCGGGCGCCGACGACGCGGCCGCCGTCTCGCTCGACCACCCGGATCTGGCAGGCGAACGCGAGCACGTCCTGCGGGCACTTCCCGGCACCAAGACCCTCGTCTCGCTCGTGGTGCGGATGAACCGCGACAACGTCCGATCCCCCGCCCGCAGCGTGGCGAACCAGGAGTTCCACCGCGGCGGCGAAATCATCAACGAGGCCGGCCACACCATCGTCCGCGCGCTGCAGGACGCCGGCCACCGCGCGATCAACCCGTCGGCGACGTTCCCGATGGAGATGGAGCACTACCCCGGACGGATCTGGGTGGTCGCGCACAAAACGGTCGCCGTCGCGGCCGGGCTCGGCGCCATGGGACTGCACCGCAACGTGATCCACCCGAAGTTCGGCAACTTCGTGCTCTTGGCGACCTTGCTGCTCGACGCCGAGGTGTCCGAACACGGCGAAGCCCTCGACTACAACCCCTGTCTGGACTGCAAGCTGTGCGTCGCGGCCTGCCCGATCGGAGCTATCTCGAAGACCGGCGAGTTCGACTTCGTCGCTTGCTCGACGCACAACTACCGCGAATTCATGAGCGGCTTCACCGACTGGGCGCAGACCGTGGCCGACAGCGAGGACGCCGCCGACTTCCGGTCGAGGGTGACCGACTCGGAGAACGTGTCGATGTGGCAGAGCCTCGCGTTCAAGCCGAACTACAAGGCCGCGTACTGCATGGCCGTCTGCCCGGCGGGCGAAGACGTGCTCGGGCCCTACCTCGACGACCGGCGAGGCTTCCTCGGGAACGTGGTGAAACCGTTGCAGGACAAGGTGGAGACCCTGTACGTGCGGGAGGGTTCGGCGGCGAAGGCCTACGCCGAGCGCCGCTTCCCGCACAAGCCGGTGAAGGAGGTCGACGGCGGCTACCCGAAACGGTAGGGCCGGCCCCACCTCGCACACGGGGGCCTGTCCCCTGTCCAGCGCCGTCGGCTCTCCCTAACCTGGCGGCAAACCCCTGGGGAGGGCAGTCCACATGATCGCGACCAGACTGGTTTTCTCGTCGCTCCGCCGTCGCCCGACCGGGTTCATCGCTAGCTTCGTCGCGTTGTTCTTCGGTGCCACGATCCTGATGACCTTCGCGTCCCTTTTGGACACTCGGACGACCGCCGGGCCCGACGCCGGGAGAACGCTGTTGCTCATGGCGAGCGTCGTCGGGGGCTGGGGAATGGTGATCGTCCTGTTCGCGACCCTCTCGACGCTGTCGCTGTTGATCCGGCAGCGCGCTCCGGAGCTGGCCTTGCTCAAGAGCGCCGGAGCGACACCGTCGCAGATCGGCCGGATGATCGTCGGCGAGGCGGCGGCCGTGGCCGTCCTCGCCTCGGCCACCGCCGTCGTGCCGTCGGTCTTCGCGGGCAGGTGGCTGGTCGGGCTGCTCGGCGACACCGGGCGCGTACCGGCCGGGCTGGAGGCACGGTTCGGCCCGATCGCGGTCTCGATGGGCACGGGCATCACGCTGCTCGCGGCGATCACCGCCGCGGCCGTCGCAGCGCTCCAGGCGGCCAGGCGCGGAGCGGTGGAGGCGCTTCGCGAGGCAGGGGTCGACACCCGGCCGACCGGCCGGATCCGCGTGATCGGCGCGGTGATCGTGCTGGCGTCCGGGCTCGGTTGCGGCGTGGTGACGATGACCGTGTTCGCCGGGACAGAGCCCGCGCTGATGGCGGTCGGGGGCCAGGGCGCGATCCTCGCCGCCATGGGTTTCGCGCTCCTCTCCCCCGCACTGCTCGGCCCGATCGCCGCCCTGCTTGCCGCCCCGCTGCGGCGAGCGGGTGTCAGCGGTCATCTCACGGCGGCGCACCTTCGCGTACGAAGCCGTCAGCTGGCCGGGGTACTCGTGCCGATCATCCTGTTCACCGGCATCGCGACCGGCACACTGTCCATGCAGGCCGTCGAGAACACCGCCGGTACCGCACCGGCGAGGATCGCACGCAGCATCGAGACTCTGAACTACGTCGTCGTCGGCATGATCGCGCTCTTCGCCGCGGTGATGCTGGTGAACACCGTCGTGGCGGCGGTCATCGGGCGGCGCCGGGAATTCGGCCGGCAGCGGCTCGTCGGCGCGACGCCTTCGCAGGTCCTGAGGCTGGTCGGCACCGAGGGCACCGTGCTGGTGGTGGTCGGCGTCCTGATCGGCGCGCTCGCGGCCGCCGTCACCGTCATCCCCTACAGCGTCGCCAGGACCGGCGTGCTCGTGCCGGATCGGACGATCGGGCTCTACCTCGGCGTCATCGCCGTCGCGGTGATCCTGACCCTCGGCTCACATGTAGGCGCGGCTGCGAAGGCCCTCCGTTCGTCGGCGATCCAGGCGGCCACCCGCGGCTGAAGGCTGTCACATCTTCGCTCCTCCACACGTCAGGGTTACGACTGATCGATGAAGGATGGGGACCGTGGACGAACACGACTGGCTGGCGCGGCGCTTCGAAGGGCACCGAACGCACCTGAGGGCGGTGGCGTACCGGATGCTCGGTTCGCTGAGCGAGGCGGACGACGCCGTGCAGGAGGCTTGGCTGCGCTTGAGCCGGTCGGACGCCGACGACGTGGACAACCTCGGCGGCTGGCTGACCACCGTCGTCGGCCGGATCTGCCTCGACATGCTGCGGTCGCGCAAGTCGCGGCAGGAAGATCCGGTCGGCGCGCAGCTGCCCGACCCGATCATCGGCCGCGAAGGCGGGGTGGACCCGGAACACCAGGCCTTGCTGGCGGACTCGGTCGGGCTGGCGCTTCTCGTCGTGCTCGACACCCTGGACCCCGCCGAGCGGCTCGCGTTCGTACTTCACGACATGTTCGCCCTGCCGTTCGACGAGATCGCGCCGATCGTGGGCCGGTCCTCCGCGGCGACCCGACAGCTCGCCAGCCGTGCCCGCCGCCGTCTGCAGGGCTCGCCGACGGTCCCCGACGCGGACCTGAGCCGCCAGCGGGCGGTCGTCGACGCGTTCTTCGCCGCGGCACGGGACGGTGACTTCGACGCGCTGGTCTCGGTACTCGACCCGGACGTCATCCTGCGTTCCGAGGGCGGCGCGGCTCCGGCGGGGACCTCGCGCTTCGTGCGCGGGGCGGCCACGGTCGCGAGCCAGGCGCTCATGTTCCGGGCCACGGGTGCCGGCGGTGTCCTCCGGCCGGCGCTGGTCAACGGCGCGGCGGGGATGGTCATCACCAAGGACGGCGTCCCGGCGACGGTCTTCGCGTTCACCGTCGTGGACGGGAAGATCGCGGCGATCGACATCCTCGCCGATCCGGGCCGCTTGGCCGCCCTGGACTTCGAACCCCTCGGCTGAGGTGTCATGAAGGGTCCCCTTAAGACGATTTTCGTCCTAAGGGGACCCTTCATGACGTGCGCGCTGCCGGGATCAGGAGGTCGGGAAGTTGTCCGCGGTGCGGATGCGGTCCCGGATCCAGACACCGGCGGGCTTCAGCGGAGCCGTGCCGGTGAACGAGCTGCCCGCGCAGGTGCCCGGCTTGAACACCGCGCCCGAACGGTTGTCGTCGGAGAAGTTCCAGTTCGTCCAGCTGATCTTCTTCGACGCCAGGAAGTCCAGGTACTTCTGGGAGTTGGTGAAGTCGTTCCCGCCGTCACCGCTGGCGGTCTGGGTGCCGAATTCGGTCACGAACAGCGGGATCTTGTTCGCGGCCCTGGTCAGCGCGTTGAAGTACTCGGATTTGTGCGACGCCGCGTAGAAGTGGAACGTGTACATGAAGTTGGTGGCGCGCACCGGGTTGTTGATGACATCGGTCTCGTCGCGGCCGTCGGAGATGCCGAGTGAGCCCCAGCCGTGCGTGCCCACGAGCACGACGCCGTCGGAGTCCTGGGCGCGGATGACCGGGATCATCTGCTCCGCGTAGCTGCGGACACGGTCCCAGCTGACGTTGTTGGGCTCATTGGCGATGTCGTAGATGATGTTGGTCTTGTCCTTGTGCCGCTGGGCGATCTCGGTGAAGAACGTCTTGGCGCGGCTGAGGTTCGCGTTCGGGTCGCCCGGGGTCAGCTGATGCCAGTCGACCAGGGCGTACATCCCGCGTTTGGTGGCTTCCTCGATGTACCCGTGCACCATGTCGGTGAACTTGCGCGGGTTGGTCTCGTAGCCCCCTTCCTGGATGTACATGGAGATCCGGAGGACGTCGGCCTTCCAGTCGTCGGCCAGCGCGTCGAGTGAAGCGGCCTTCACGCATTGGCTGTACCACTGGATCCCGTGGGTGCTCATGCCCCGGAGCTGGATCGGTTTGCCTGCGGAGTTGCAGAGCTGGAGGCCGCAGACCTTCAGCTGTCCGTTGACCGCCGCCGGACTGCCCGGCGGCAGCGCGGCGGCTGCCTGCGTTGCGGGTTCTGCCGCGGTCTCGGCGGCCGTCGAGGTGCTCGCGGCGGCGACCGGGGCCAGCAGTCCGGCGGCCAGTGCGGCCGTCACCCGGAGACGGATCTTGTCCCAACGCATTCGGCTTCTCCTCTCGCGTCGGCGGCACCGGCGTTGGTGGCCGACGGTCAGGGCGGCGGGATTAAATAGGAAACTTTCCTTACTATTGGAAGGTAAAGGAGAGATTACCCACGGGATCGACGGACGGTCAAGAGTTGACCACCGACCGTTTCGACGACCTCTGACCGGCGGGACCCTCGCCCGTGCCGCGTCGTCCTGGTCGCGCAGCTTGGGTACGCGTGCGGCGGCCACGGCGCGATCCTGCGCGACGAGCCGGCGGTGCTGCCGAGCTACGACCGTTCCGCGACGCTCACGAACCTGACCGGCGGGCCCGGTAGGCGGCGGCTTTCACACGGTTTTGGCAGGCCAGCCCGCAGAACCGCTTGATCTGCGCCTGACTGGCGTCGATGTACACCTGATCGCAGCGCGGCGCCGCGCACAGCCCGACGCGATGCGGAATGTGGTCACCGAGCGCCGCGGCCACCGACACCGCCAGCCCGGACGCCCACTGCTGCACGAAATCGGCCTCGGGACTGTGGAAATGCAAGTGCCACGACTGTTCGCCGTGACGATGCAGATACGGGCGGGCCCTGCTGTCGACGAGCATCCGATTGAGCAGTCCGGCCGCCTGGTCGTGTTCGCGCCGCGAAAGCGACTCGATGATCTCCCGCAGCCGCGACGCGACGGTTCGAAGTCGTTCCGCCACCAAGAGATCCACCTGACCGTCCACGGGTCCGAGCGCTTCGGCGGCCGCCCTGATCAGGTCGTGGCCGCCGAGCTCCGGTTTCGGCCTGCCGTGGACATGCGATCCGGTCAGGGCATTGACCAGCGCGACCCCGGTTTCCAGGTGCATCGCGTGGTGCCCGTCGACTCTGGTTCCCTCCGGCTCGTCGGCCATTTCGCCCCTCTCCCCCGGCGTCACTGGTTCGCAGGACGCCTTCGGTGACGCTACCAAAGGGCCGCGACGCCGCAAGGGTGGTGAAGTCGTTCGGAGCAGCCGAATCCGGCCAGGGATGCAACGATTGTCCACAGTAGACAGTGAGCGCTGGTACTGCGGGAGCGCTCAGGTCAGGGTGGTCGCGAGTGGCGATTCGGGTTAGGGCCAACCGCGCCTCAGAAACCTCTGGTCGGGCGGTTTCGCGTGACCGGTGGGACGGCACGCGTGACTGAGCGGACGGCATACGTGATCAGACGGACGACACTCGATGGACTCGGCCGTCGCCGAGTGCCGTCCGCCTGGACACACGTGTCGTCCGCTCAGTCACGCGTGTCGTCCACTCGGTCACGCGAAAGTTCCGAGCACGACCACCCCGACCGATCCGGTGCCGACAGTCGCCCACCCTGAGGCACCTAACGGACCAGACCAGGAATCGCCGCAGCCCGAGGTAGATCCACGTCACCTGTATTTAGTAGTTAGTAACCAGTAACTTAACCCTATGGCCGGACGGATGAGCGGGACCGAACGACGAGCCCAGGTGCTGGCGATCGCGGCGAAGGAGTTCGCCGACCACGGGCTGCACGGAGCCTCGACGGAGGCGATCGCACGGGAAGCGGGGATCACGCAGGCTTACATCTTCAGGATGTTCGGGACGAAGAAGGCCCTGTTCCTCGAACTCGTCGAGTCGGCGTTCGAAGCCGTCAGTTCGGGGATGCGAGAGGCAGGCGAAGGCAAGGGCGGCCTCGACGCGCTCTCGGCGATGGGCGCCCGGTACTTCGACCAGCTCGCCGACCGGACCGGATTGTTGTTGCAGCTTCAGGGCTTCGCCGCGTGTGGCGACCCCGAGGTGCGGGACGCGGTCCGGGCGTGTTTCGCGCGGATGTGGGACACGACCGAGGACGGCACCGGGCTCGAACCGGTGTCCGTGAAGGCGTTCCTCGCCTTCGGGATGCTGCTGAACGCCGGCGCCGCGATGGACGTCGAGCAGGTCGACGCGGGGTGGGCGGACGGCGTCCGCACCAGGATCCAGTCCGGGCTGTTCGCGCACATCACGAGCGAGACGAACCGATGAGCGACCGGGTTGGGCGGTTGAGCGTCGCGCTCGTATGCACGGCGCTGTCGGCCGCGGTGATCGGCAGTGTCGGAGCGCCGCTCATCACCCCGGTCGCCACGGGGATGCACGTGTCCCTCGATGCCGCGCAATGGACCCTGACCATCACCTTGTTCGCCGGTGCGATCGCGGGCCCGGTTCTCGGGCGGCTCGGCAGCGGCCCGTATCGGCGCACCACGATCCTGGCCGCGCTCGCGCTGGTCGCGGTGGGCGGATTGCTGACGGTGCTCCCGCTCCCGTTCGTGGCCTTGTTGATCGGCCGCGGTCTGCAAGGGCTCGGGGTGGCCGTCGGGGCGCTGTTGATGAGCGTCGCCCGCGCGCACCTGCCGCCGGAGCGGTCGGCGTCGACCATCGCCCTGTTGTCCGTCGCCACGACGGTCGGGATCGGGGTCGGCTATCCGGTGATCAGCCTTCTCGACCAGCTCGCAGGACTACGCGCCGCCTACGGGCTCGGATTCGCGTTGTCCGTCGCCGGACTGGCGATCGCGTGGCGTTCCCTGCCCGCCGAGACGCCGGGAGAACGTCCTCGGATCGACGGCCTCGGCGCGATTCTCCTGGCCATCGGCTCCCTCGGTCTGCTGCTGGTCATCGCCCAGCCGTCGATCTGGAAGACCGCTTGGCTCGCCGTCGCCATCCTCGCCGGTTCTCTCGCGATCCTCGCCGTCTGGGCGATCGTCGAACTACGCGCGAAGACACCTTTGGTGGATCTGCGGCTGCTGCGCCAAGGTCCCCTCTTGCGCGCGAACGTGGCGATCCTCATCGCCGGTTTGGGGCTGTACCTGCTGTTCAGCCTGTTCACCCGCTATGTGCAGACCCCGGGCGGCGCTCCGTACGGGTTCGCGCTCCCGGGGGTCGCCGCCGGCGCGGCGCTGATCCCGTTCTCGCTGCTCGGGTTCGTCGCGGGAAAGTCGGTGCCCCGTCTCGTCGCCCGCATCACCGAGCGGTGGACCTACGCGCTGTCGGCCGCGATCGCGATGGCCGGCGCACTGCTGTTCGTCCTCGCGGACCACTCGCTTCTGGCCGTACTCGCGGCGATCGCCCTGCTCGGCTTCGCCGTCGGAGGCATCTTCGCCTTGATGCCCAAGCTCATCCTCGTCGGAGTGCCTCAGGAAGAGACCGCCAGCGTGCTCTCGATCAACCAGATCATCCGCAGTATCGGGTTCAGCCTCGGCAGCGCGCTCGCCGGTTCCCTGCTCGCCGCCGCGACCCCGGGTGGCAGCCTGCTCCCCAGCCACAGCGGCTACGTCACCGCCGCGCTTTGGGCTTTGCCCGCACTCGTGGCCAGCACTCTGATCATCACCACCGCGGCGGGCCCGCGTCCACGATCTTCTGCGAAAGCTCAAGCGGATCGAGATGCATCAGCGACTCCATCCACCACGTCATCCCGGCCTGGCCCAGCGCGGGCAGATCGACCTTGATCGGCTCCTCCCACGCAGGACTCGCGTTCCCGGCGACCGCGACGTCGAAGGGGCGGCCGGGTTCCAGCCCGGCGAGGCCGAGCGCGCGATGGGTCTCGGCGATCTCCTCCGCGGTCGGCGTGTGGTCGTCCGGGTTCGGGAAGATCCCGTCGCACAACGCCGCTCGCCGGACCACGCGGGGGTTGTCGGTCGAGCTGGCCACCCAGATCGGGATCCGGAACGGCTCGGGCGGCGCCTCGGCGAGCGCGACCTGGTAGTGCGCTCCGTCGTGGTCGAACCGCTTGCCGGACCAGATCGCGCGGATGACGTCGAGGCCTTCGTCGAACATCGCCGACCGGGTCAGCAGGTCGGTCTGCTCACCGAACCGGCTGAAGTCACCGGATTCGTCCGAACCGAGCCCGGTGCCGAGGATCAGCCGCCCGCCGGAGAGCCGGCTGACCGTCGACGCGTGCCGGGCGACCACCCACGGACGGCGCCGGGCGGGCGGCGTGATCATCGGCCCGAACAGCAGCTTGCCGGTGGCGTGCGCGATCGCGCCGAGGGTCGTCCACGGATCCGCGATGGGCATCGTGTCCGCGACCACGTGGTCCCACAGGAAAAAGCCGTCCCAGCCCGCCCTCTCCGCACGCACGGCGAGGTCGACGAGCACCCCGGGCTCACCGAACGGGCCGAAAGGCGGCAGATAGACGGCGTGACGGACCGTGCTGCCGGTCAAGGCGATCATCTCCCCAACGTCATCGTCGAAGTCCCCGGACGGCCGCTTGTTTACGCCGTTCACTCACGTTAGCGTCCGGAAGATGGCGGACACCGGTGAACGATCGTCGAAGTGGCCGGAGCATCGGGGAAGATTACGCCGGGGAGCCGGTTTGCTTCTCGCCGTCTCACTATGCGCGACACTTTCGGCCGTGAACGCGTCCGCATCGCAGGACGGCGACTGGTCCCGGGACTTCTACTGGGGTGTGGCGTCGTCGGGTTACCAGTCCGAAGGCAGCGCGCCGGACAGCAATTGGAAGCGGTTCGTGGACCGCTCCGCCGGGCAGGACGGCGTCGACGAGTACCGGGATTCCGTCGACTTCCGGCACCGCTACGCCGACGACATCCGGCTCGCGGCCGGGCTCGGCGTCAACACCTACCGCTTCGGTGTCGAGTGGGCTCGCGTCGAACCGTCGCCCGGCCGGTGGGACGAGACCGAACTGGCCTTCTACGACGACGTGCTCCGGCAGGTCCGGGCCGCGGGCATGACCCCGATGATCACGCTCAACCACTGGGTCTACCCGGGCTGGGCACTCGATCAGGGCGGCTGGGCCGAGGCACGGACCGCCGACGCTTGGCTCGGGTTCAGCCGGAAGATCGTCCAGCGCTACGCGGGGCAGGACGTCCTCTGGGTGACGTTCAACGAGCCGCTCATCTTCCTCAAGAACGAACAGAAGGTCGGCGCGCTGAGTGCGACGCGGTACTTCGCGGCGCAGTCCAACGTCGTCCAGGCACACCGGCGGGCCTACGACCTGATCCACGAACTCGATCCGACGTCGAAGGTCACCAGCAACCAGGCCTACATCACCGGGGTGAACGGGATGGCCGACTGGTTCTTCCTCGACCAGGTGAAGGACAAGCTCGACTTCATCGGGATCGATTACTACTACGGCCTCAGCATCGACAACTGGACGGTGTTCGCCGCCGCCTCCGACAAGTTCTGGGACGTCAAGCTCCAGCCCGAGGGCATCTACTACGCCCTGCGCAGCTACCACAACCGGTTCCCGCGCCTGCCGCTCTACATCGTCGAGAACGGCATGGCGACCGACAACGGCAAAGCGCGCGACGCGGACTACTCCCGCGGCGATCACGTGCGCGACACCGTGTACTGGCTCCAGCGGGCGAAGGCCGATGGGATGAACCTCATCGGCTACAACTACTGGAGCCTCACCGACAACTACGAATGGGGCAGCTACCGCGCCCGGTTCGGACTGTACACAGTGGACGCTCTGACCGACCCCGCGCTGACCCGGCGCCCCACGGACGCCGTACCCGCCTACCGCGATCTGGTGGCGGCGGGTGGCGTGCAGCAGGGCTTCCGGCTCAAACGCGGGCCCGGGACTTGCTCTCTCGCCGACGGGCTGGGCAGCTGCCTCAACCCGGCCAAGGTGGACGGACCTCTCACGCCGCTGAAGTGACCAGTTCGAGCCGCCTCCCCTCGAAGGTCCGCCGCAGCCGCCGATCGTGGGTGACGACCACCAGCGCCCCGGAGTACCCGGCGAGCGCCTGCTCCATCTCCTCCACCAGATTCGGGGCGAGGTGGTTGGTCGGCTCGTCGAGCAGCAGCAGGTCGGTCCTGGCCGTCACCAGCCTGGCCAGTTCCAGCCTGCGTCGCTGTCCGACGGACAGCTCCCGGACCGGCTTCCGCAGATCCGCCGCGCGGAACAGGCCCAGCGACAGCAACCGCTCGGCCGCCTCCTCTTCTTCGCCGTCACCGGCGAAGGCCGCGAGGACGGTCCGGGCATCGACGGCGAGCCCGCCGTTCTGGCGCAGGAACCCGATCCGCCCCGCCCGCTCCGCCGATCCGGTCGACGGCGCCAGTTCACCGGCGAGCACCCGCATCAGGGTCGTCTTACCGGCCCCGTTGGGACCGGTCACGAGAACCCGCTCACCGGGCAGCACGCTGAGCGAGGTCCGCGGAAGGCGTCCGTCCACCGACACGTCGTCGACCTTGACCACGTACCGATCGATCTCCGTCTCCCCCGCTTCGATCCGCCCGGTGAACCGGAGCGGCCGCGGCGGGGGCGGAACCGGGTCCACTTCGAGGCGGTGGATCCGCTCGCGAGCCGACCGGATCCGGCCCATCGCCCCGTGCGCCCGGGAGCGGGCCCGGAACGCGCCCGCCCCGCTGAAGGCAGCCGGCGCCTTGCGCGGGATCGCCGAGAACCGGTCGATGTTGACGTCGGCCATCCTTTCGTAGCGGGCCTTCTCCAGCCGCCACTCCTCGTACTCGCGGACCCACCTCGCCCGCGCGGCCTCCTTCGCCGCGAGGTAACCCGCGTAGCCGTTGCCGTGCCGGTGCACCGTCCGGCGGTCGGCGTCGACCTCGAGGATCGTGGTGGTGACCCGGCTGAGGAACGTCCGGTCGTGGGTGATCGCGACGAGCCTGCCGCGATGCCCGCGGAGGTGGTTTTCCAGCCAGGCGACGGCTTCGTCGTCGAGATCGTTGGTCGGCTCGTCCAGCAACAGCAGTTCGGGTGACGCGGCCAAGGTGGCCGCGAGTGCCAGCCGGGATCGCTGCCCACCGGACAGGCTGCCCAGCACGCGACCGCGATCGAGGCCCGGCTGCCCGAGCCCGTGCAGGGCGACTTCCACCCTGGCGTCGGCCTCGTAACCACCGCGAGCTTCGTAGGCGGTCACGAGATCGCCGTAGACGGCGAGGTCCTCGGCGGTTTCGAGCGACGTCTCGGCCGCCCGCAACCGGGATTCCAGGTCCCGGATGTCGGCGAGCGCGAGGTCGATCGCGTCCCCGACCGTGGCGGTGTCGGGCAATTCCAGCGTCTGCGGGAGATAGCCGACGCCGCCGGGCGCGGTGACGGTCACCGTGCCGTTGTCTGGCTGGTCGCGGCCGGCGATCAGCCTCAGCAGCGTGGACTTGCCCGAGCCGTTGTCGCCGATCACGCCCGCCTTCTCCCCCGGTTTGGCGGTGAAGGAGACCTGGTCGAGCACGACATGGTCGTCGAAACGTCTGGTGACACCGGAAAGCACGAGTTGTGTTCCGGGATTTCGATGCGGGGTGCGCACAGGGGCGTCCTCCTGATTCTCGCAAGGAAGAAGAACATGCGGAAGGACGCGGCCCGGCGGAGCGAAGGCTCTACGCCAGGGCCGCGTCGAAGGCGAGAATCACAGAGTGAAGAAAATCCCCATGCCGAGAACAGTAGCGGGGGTATGAGGCCGGGCAAAACGAATTAAAGGTTGTGTACGGGTTCACAGAGTGGTCTGTGTCCCCCTACCGCGACAACGGCGCCCCGGTGACCGAGAATCGACACCGGAGGTTTTCGCGGTCTGAGGGAATGGGGTTCCTCGTGCACGGGTCCAGCGGTCCGATCGCCCGGTTCCGGCGACGGCTCTTCCCGGGTCACAACTCGCTGGCCCGCGGCTCGGACCGGTTCGAAGCCCTTCTCCTCAAACTCGTCATCCTCGCCGCTGTCCTCGCCATCCCCGTCGCGGCCGCCGTCGGTTCGGCCAATCACGGCAGGCAGCTGGCCGCGGCCGCCACCGACGCCGCCGGACGGCACGCCACCACCGCGTACCTGCTCAAGGCCGCACCCGTCCGCATCGTCGACAGTGAAAGCGTCGGGACCGACGATTCCGCGACCGAGGCGGCCTGGACCGACACGCGCGGCGCCCGGCACACCGGCGGCGTCTTCGCGACGCCGGGCAGTCCCGCCGGATCGCCCGTGCCGATCTGGATCGACGCCCGCGGTGACCAGACCGCCGCCCCGCGGACGGCGTCGACTGCCGTGTTCGATTCCGTGCTCGTCGGTCTCTGGCTCTGGTTCGCGGTGGTCGCCGCGCTCGTCCTGCTCCACCGGGCCGTCCGGCTGGTCCTGGACCGGCAGCGGTCCGCCGCCTGGGAACGTGCCTGGGCGGTCTACCCGCGGTCCGGTTCCTGGCCCTGATCCCGGGGGCGAGGACAAAGCGCCTCGGCTAGGGTGCCCGGCATGCGCATCATGATCTCGGCGGACATGGAGGGCGCCACCGGCGTCACCTGGACCGAGGACGTCATCCCCGGCACCGAACAGTGGCAGCGATTCCGGCGCCTGTTCACCGGCGACGTCAACGCCACCATCGCGGGCCTGTTCAACGCGGGCGCCACCGACGTGCTCGTCAACGAGGCGCATTCGTCCCAGCGGAACCTTTTGCTCGAAGACCTCGACGGCCGCGCGCGGATGCTCACCGGCAGGCACAAGCCGCTCTCGATGATGCAGGGCATCGACACCGGCGTGGAGGGAGTCGTCTTCCTCGGCTACCACGCCGGAGCCGGCTTCGACGGCGTCCTTTCCCATACCTACCTGGAGAATCAGATCACCGGGGTGTGGCTCGACGACGTCCCCGCCAGCGAGGGCAGGCTCAACGCCGCGATGGCCGCCGAGTACGGCGTCCCGGTGCTGATCGTCTCCGGCGACGACAAGGCCTGCGACGACGCCCAGGACTACGCGCCGGAGGCCGAACTGGTCACGGTCAAGGAGTGCGTCAGCCGCTACGCCGCGATCTGCCTTGCGCCCGCCAGGACCGCCGAGCTGCTGTCCTCGGCCGCGGCGGAGGCGATGAACCGGGCGGGCCGGGTCGAGCGGTACACCACTCCCCACCGGATCGAGGTCGAGTTCGACGCGAGCCACCTCGCGCAGGCGGCGGCGGTGATCCCGACGGTGGAACAGATCGGCGTGCGCCGCGTCGGGTTCGACGCGCCGGACATGACCGAAGCGATGAAGGCGTTCAAGATCGTCACGGCGATCGCGGCCGGGGCAGTGCAAGGTATCTATGGCTGAACTCGATGTGGTCGAGGTCTGTTCGCGGTTGATCCGGTTCGACACCACGAACCGGGGCAACGGGGACTCCGAAGGTGAGCGCGAGGCCGCCGAGTACGTCGCTTCGCTGCTGTCCGGGCTCGGGATCGACTCGAAGATCATCGAGTCCGCGCCCCGGCGCGCGAACGTGATCGCCCGGGTGCCCGGCACCGACCCGAGCCTGCCCGCGCTGCTCGTCCAGGGGCATCTCGACGTCGTCCCGGCCGACGCCGCCGACTGGTCGGTGGACCCGTTCTCGGGCGAAGTGCGCGACGGGTTCCTCTGGGGCCGCGGCGCGGTCGACATGAAGGACTTCATCGCGATGGTGCTCGCCGCCCTCGCGACCGGTTTCCGGCCGCGGCGGGACCTCGTCCTGGCGTTCGTGGCCGACGAAGAGGACAAGGGCGATTACGGCGCGCACTGGCTCGCCGCGGCGCACCGGGACCTGTTCGACGGCTGCGCGGCCGCGATCAGCGAGTCGGGTGCGTACACCTACCACGTCCCCGCCGCCGACGGCCGGACCGTGCGGCTGTATCCGGTGGCTACGGCCGAACGCGGCACCGCGCATCTGCGCCTGACCGCGAAGGGGCGCGCCGGGCACGGATCGCGCCCCAACGACGAGAACGCGGTCACCCGGCTGATCACCGCGCTCGGCAGGATCGCCGCGCATCGCTGGCCGGTCCAGCTGACCCCGACGGTCCAGGCCTTCCTCGAACGCACCGGTGAGGCGCTGGGCGTCCCGGTCGATCTGTCCGATGTGGACGGAACGATCGCGCGGCTCGGACCCGCCGGCGCGCTGGTGGTGCCGACCGTCCGCAACAGCACGACGCCGACCATGCTCGACGCCGGGTACAAGGTGAACGTGATCCCCAGCTCGGCCGAGGCCCAGGTGGACGTTCGCGTCCTGCCCGATGCCGAGCCGGGACTGTTCGCCGAACTCGACGCGCTGCTCGGCGAAGGCGTCACCCGCGAGTTCGTCGCGCATCAGCCGCCGGTCCAGGCACCGGTTGATTCGCCGTGGTTCGACGCGATGGCGGACGCGCTGCGCTCGGAAGACCCCGAGGCCGTCGTAGTCCCCTACTGCATGGGCGGCGGTACGGACGCGAAGGCGTTCAGTCCGCTCGGGATCGACTGCTACGGCTTCGCGCCACTGTGGCTCCCGGAAGGCTTCCCCTACCGCGCGATGGCGCACGGGGTGGACGAGCGCGTCCCGGTCGAGGGACTGCGGTTCGGCACCCGGGTGCTGCGGCACTTCCTGGAGAACTGCTGACCACTCAACCCACCAACGCACGAGGAACGTCCATGGCGAAGGTCGAGCCACTGTCAGGAACCCGTGATTTCGTCGGCGACGAGGATCGTCGCCGCAAAGCCGCGTTCGACACTGCGGGAACGATCTTCGAGCATCACCGTTTCGAGCCGCTGACTACTCCGGCGTTCGAGCGTCTGGAGGTCTTCGCCGGGAAACTCGGCGAGAGTGTCCATAAAGGACTGCCCTTGTCGCACAAATGTCCACTTGATGCCTATACGTTCGGTTCTACATGGGGGTCGTGAGTGGTAAAGAGGGTTCTAACCCTCTTTACCAC
>NZ_JBHXJK010000159.1:0-17472 GCF_042723255.1 Amycolatopsis thailandensis | reverse complement strand
ACTTTCGGGACGTCAGACGTCCCGAAAGTGGCTTTCGCGACACTGGCCTGCCTGCCTGCCTGCCTGCCTCGTATGTGCTGTGTCGACTGCTCGGATCAGTGAGGGGTTCCTCGATGCCGCCCGTAAGGCTCCGCTCCGACAAGGGTGACGCGGACCGCGTCGCCGCTCGGCACACGGTATTCCCGCCGCTCACCCGGTTTCGCGCCGTGCAGCGCGCGGCCGATCGGCGAATCGGGGGAGTAGACCTCAAGAACGCCATGGCCTGCTTCGTCGCGCGTGCCGAGCAGGAAGGTCTCGGTGTCGCCGTCGTCGTACTCGACGGTGAGCACCATGCCGGGCTCGGCGATCCCGTCGTCGGGGGGATCCTGCCCGACAACGGCCCCGCGCAGCACGTCTTCGATCTGCCGGATCCGGGCCTGCCGGTGGATGGTGAGCGTGATTTCGTCGTCGCCGTCCCGGTCGTCGGCGGCGGGGCGCCGTAACGCCGCGAGCTCTCGCACCAGGCGCGCGTGAGTCTCCGGGGTGAGCCAAGGGCCTGACGAGACGATGGTCATGGTGATGATCGCCTTTCGATGGATGACGTCTGTGAGGGCCGGGCGCGGAAAGACCCGACCCTCACAGACCTTCGGTGAGTCCCGCGTCGTCAGCGGGTCTCTGGTTTTCGGGGCGGACGCGGGAAAGCGCCCGCGTCGGTTGCGAATCCGATGGCGGCCTTCAGCAGAAGGGCCTTCTCGGTGCGCAGCAAGGCGTTCTCGGCGCGGAGCCGGTCCACTTCGGACTGTGTGCTCTCTTCTTCCGGTGGCATCGTCATCCCGATCAGCGGAGGGGGTCGAAGGGTCGCAGGGCCTCGGGCTGCTTGCCGGTGGTGATGTGCTCGGCCAGGAGCCGTCCGGTGACCGGCCCGTGGGTCAGTCCCCACATCCCGTGCCCGCCCGCGACGTAGAGGCCGGGAGTGCTCGTCGCGCCGATCACGTGGCGCCCGTCGGTGCTGACCGGGCGGGAGCCGACCCATTCGTCGGTGCGCCCCTCCCAGTCCAGCCCGGTGAGGTACGGCCGTGCCGAATCGATGATCGCGGCGATCCGCGCCGGATCCAGTGGCGCGTCCGGCTTCCGGAACTCCATCGTCCCGGCCACCCGGAGGCCGCCCCGGTACGGCGTGCACGCCACGCGGATATCCGGCAGGTAAAGCGGTCCGGGCACCGGGTCGTCGGTCGGCACGGTGAAGGAGTAGCCGCGACCGGCGCGCACGGGGACCTTGACACCCCACTTCCGTCCCAGGTCTCCCAGCCAGGCACCGGTCGCGAGTACGACCGCGTTGGCGTTCACCGTCTGGCCCGAAGTCGAGCGCACGCTGATCGCGTGGCGGTGCGCGCGCAGCGACGCGACCTCGAACCGGTGCCGGATCGTCCCGCCCCGGCTGACCACCGCCCGCGCCAGCGACTCGACGAACCGGCCGGGATCCACGTAGCGCTGTCCATCGATCCGGACACCGGCGCCGAGCCTCCCGGTGGCCTGGGGGAACCGCTCCGCGAGCTCGGCGCCGGTGAGCCGGGTGTAGGAGATGTCCTGCCCTGCCTCGCCGATGCGCCGCAGTTCCGTGATCAGGCCCGCGGCGTGCCCGGCGGTCTCGAACGCCGCCGTGATCGGGGCTTCGATGGTCGGCGCGTCGACGCCGTTCGCGGTGAGGACGTCGAAGGCTTCGAGGCATTCTTCGTTCAGCGGCGCGTTCGCCTCGACGGCGCGCGTCCACGATCGGCCGGTGCAGTTCGCGGCGAACCGGGCCAGGAACGACCACAGTCGCGGGTCTGGCGACGGCGGGACGTGCAGCGGGGCTTGCCGGTCCAGCAGTGTCCGCAGGCCGTAGCGCAGGACGCCGGGCTCGTTGAGCGGGATCGCGAGCCCGGGGGAGAGCCAGCCGGCGTTGCCCCACGACGCACCGGCCGCGATGCCCTCGCGGTCCACCACCGTGACGCCGACCCCGCGTTCCTGCAAGAACCACGCGGTCGACAGGCCGACCACGCCGGCGCCGATCACGATCGCCGAACGTGGGACGCCGTCGATCCGGTCGAGATCGCCCATGAATTCCTCCGCTGCACGAGTGGTGCTGTCGCGGTCAGGATGGCTCGGAATCGGACGGCGATGATTGTCCGGATCCGACAATCAGGGCAGGCGGTTTTGGCCGGAACGGTCAAGGGGCCGGATCGGAGACCGCCAGTTCGATGATCATCGCCAGCCGTTTCGCGGGCTGGTCGAGCCGGAGTTCGGTCACTTCGGCCATCTTCCGCAGCCGGTAGCGGATCGTGTTGGGGTGGACGTCCAGGCGCTCGGCGGCTTCCGAGAGGTCCCCTTGCGCCTCCAGCCAGGCGCGCAGCGTCGCGACGTAGCTGGTGGCGTTCGCGCTGTCGTGCCGCCGCAATTCGGTGATCGGTCCCCGGGCCGGTGCCCGGCCGGACGCCGCGGCGGCCCGCAGCCGTTGCACCAGGATGTCGTCCCATGCCTCGTCGTAGGCGATCGCGGACTTCGTGGTGGGCCGGACGTCGTGCAACGCGAGACACTCGTCGGCCTCCCGCCTGCTGGCCGGCAGCTCCGCGGACACCGCGCCCGACCCGATCCCGGCCAGCATCGTCACCTGCCTGGGCAGGGCTTCGCGGATCGAACCGACCCACGCCCTGGCCGCCGCCACGTCGTCCCCGGGCAGGACGGTGTAGACGGTGTTGCTGAACAAAGTGCTGCGGCCCGGTCGTGACCAGCCGAAACCGGTCGTCGCCCGTTCGAACGCGAGCAGGAGCGCGGCATGGCGCTCGTCGCCGATGTGGGCCTGCAGCGCGATCACCCGGAACCGGCCGGGCGGCAGACCGAGCCTGCTGAGCACGGCCGCCGCGTCCGGCGTGCCTTCCAGCAGGCGGATCACCAGATCGGATTCGACCTGCCGTTCCAGATCCGCGCTCGCCCGGGACCGCAACAGGTGCAGGCCGACCGTGCGCGAACTGTCCCGCAGCACCGCACGCCGGACGTCGGACAACGGCTGGTCGCATTCCACCCAGATCGAGCCCAAGGCCTCCCGGCCCGCCCGGACCGCGACGACCATGCGCCCGGTGAGCCCGTGTTCGGGATCGGCCTCGACGAACAACGGTTCGTCCGACTCCGCGAGATGCCCGAACACACCCCGGTGCTCGAACAGTTCGCGGACCGGCTCGGGAACGCGCCTGCCCAGGATCGTCTCCAGCCGCGCCCGGTCGGCCTGATGCTGACGGCTGGAGTAGGCCAGCACCCGGGAGAGCCGGTCCTCGATGGTCACCGCGCTCCCGAGCGCGTCCGCCAGGCTGTCGGCCAGCGCGAACAGGTCGGTCGGCCCACGGCCCGACTCGGTCTCCCGGCCTTCCAGCACCAGCCCGTAGACCACTCCGGCGAGCTGGCCCCAGGACACATCCGGCTCCACCAGCAACACCGCGACACCGCCGGTCTCCGCTCGCTCGGTCGCCTCCTGATCCGGCGGCTGCGATCCGCGGACCAGGACGACCGACGCCCGCGCGGCCACGGCCAGGTCGACGGCCGTGGCGATCGAGTCCGTCCCGACGGCGAGGAAGACGTCTCCGCGCAGGTCACGCGGGTCGGCGGCGTCGTGCATCACCACGTCGCGGAGCGCGACCTCGCGGGAGACCGGGCAGCAGCACAACCTCGCCCCGTATCCGCCGAGGACGTTCACGAGCCGATCCAGCGTCACCATGGCTCGTTCTTACTCCATTCGCGTCGTGCGTTGCCGATCGTGACGAGGGCGCGCTAAATATTCGGACCATGCAGTCGGAAAAAAGACCGAGTGGTCCGACTTTCATCGAGCGGGCCCGCCGCAGGCAGATCCTCGACGGGGCCGCACAGGTGATCGTCGACGTCGGCTATGTCAACGCCTCACTGGTGCGCATCGGCAAGGCGATCGGCAGCAGCAAGGGCGGCATCCTCTATCACTTCCCGGACAAGGACGCGTTGGTCGGCGCTTTGGTGCTGGACATCTACCAGCGGGGCGCCGCCGCCGTCACCGCCGCCGTCCGGGAGGCGGGTGACAGTGCGGATGCCAGGCTGCGGGCCTATCTGGTGGCGAACCTCGCCTTCACGGCAGCGCACCGGACCGAGGCGATGGCGCTGGTGGAGCTGTCGAGCGGCTATCGCAGCCCGGAGGGGCGGCGGCTCGACGAAGTGATGCGGCACTGGCTGGACGACCCCGGCCGTAGCGACGAGGAACGTGCCGAGCTGGCGGTGCTCGACCTCGTCCCGTTGTTGCGCAGGGGAATCGCGAACGGTGATTTCCGCTCGTCGCTCGATGCGGACGCGGTGGCCACGGCGTTGCGCGGCGCGGTCGACGCCGCCGCGTCCCGCTGGGCTCGCGATCCGGCCTTCGATCCCGAGGCATACGGCCGCGAGTTGGCCGACTTCGCCGAGCACGCCTGCCGGAGAAGGCCATGACCCGGCTGCTGATCATCACCACCGGAAGCCACGGCGACCACGCGCCATACGCCGGCCTCGGCAAGAAGTTGCAGCAGCACGGTGTTCGGGTCACCCTTGCCGCGACAGGCCGCTTCGCGCGGCTCGCCCTCGACGCCGGGATAGGGCTCGCCGTTCTGCCCGAAGATCCGGAACCGATCGAGACGACCGAGCACGGCCGTCGCGCGAACGCGGGTGGAATGCGCGGGTTGCGGGCTCTGGTCGAGCTGGGCGCCGAGCAGGCCCGCCGCCAGCTTCCCGCCTTGATCGCCGCCGCCGCTGACGCCGATGTCGTGGCCGCGACGATCCCGACGCTGTCGCTCGCCAGGCCGATCGCCGAGGCCCACGGGGTGCCGTTGGTAGTGCTGCCGTTGCAGCCCGCGTTGCCCACCCGCGAGTTTTCTCCGATCGTGGCCGCCGACCTGGGGCCGTTGCTCAACCGGACGGTCAGCACGCTCGCCGGTCGCTTTGCCACGCGGTTGTACGCCCCGGTGGTCCACGAGGTCCGGCGGACCCTCGGCCTGCCGCCCGAGGACAGCGAGCAGGCTGCGGCACGGATCGAAGGAATTGCCCGTACTGCACGGGTTCAGTCCCGTGGTGCAGCCTCGCCCGCACGACTGGCGCCCGGGCGCCGAGGTCGTCGGTTACTGGTGGCCGATCACCACGCCGGACTGGCAACCGCAGGATGAACTCGTCGACTTCCTCGCTTCGGGACCACCACCGGTGTTCATCGGTTTCGGCAGCATGACCACCGACCACACCGCACGTCTCGGCTCCGCGGTCGCCGAAGCGCTGGCCATCACCGGGCACCGTGCCGTCGTGCAACGAGGGTGGGCCGACCTCCGGGTCGACACCGCCGTGCGGGACGTGCTCACCGTCGACCACGTCCCGCACGACTGGCTCTTCACCAGAGTGGCCGCGGTGGTCCACCACGCCGGGGCGGGCACCACCGCCGCGACCCTGCGCGCGGGCGTCCCGTCGGTCCCCGTCCCGCATGCGCACGACCAACCGTTCTGGGCTCGCCGCCTGGTCGCTCTCGGAACCGCTCCGGCCGTTCTTCCCGCCAAACGAGCCGATGGTCCGCGGCTCGCCGAGCGCCTCACTCAAGCCGTCGGCGCGCCTCGCCACCGGGACAACGCCGTCCGGGTCGCCGAAGCACTCGCCACCGACGACGCGGTGATCCCGGTTCTGCGCACTCTGGAAGATCCGACGCCGGGGAAACGCCGGACTTCGCTTTGACAAGTGGAGAGGGCGAACGGCGGACTGTCCGCTCCGTCCGATAGGTTCCGGTTCGTCAACTGGGGTGGCGCGGCTTCGCCGTGCCTGGAAAAGGAGTTCTTCCGACTATGTTCCGTACTTCGACGCGGCGTGCCGTCGTCGCCGGTGTCACCGCCGTCCTGCTCGGCGTGTCCACCGGTGTCGCGAACGCGGCCGATCCGACCGTCTTGATCCCGACCGGAAAGTATCCGGAAGCCGTCGCGCTCAGCCCGGACGGCAAGAAGGCCTACGTCACCAGCCCGCCGGACGCGTCCGTGACCGTCGTCGACACCGCGACCAACAAGGTCACGAACACGATCGCGGTCCAGCGAGGGCCGTTCGAAGTCGCGTTCACACCGGACGGGTCCAAGGCGTATGTCGCCAACGCCTATGCGAACGCCGTCTCGGTGATCGACACGGCGTCGGAGACCATGGTCGCCTCCGCGTTCGGCGGCGACTATCCGACGTCGCTCACCATTTCGCGGGACGGCAGCCGCGTGTACGTCGTCGGACGGGAAGCCGTCCATGTCCTCGACACCACCACGGACACCGAGGTCGCCGCCGTCAAGCTCGAAACCACGGCCCACGCGCTCGCCACTGCGCCGGACGGCACGAAGGTCTGGGCGGCGACCGAGTCCGGCGAACTGACCGCGATCGACACCACGACGAACACCGTGGTGGACGCGGTGAAGAGCGGTTCAGGCGGAGACGTCGTGCTTTCCCCGGACGGAACGCGTGCCTACCAGAACGGCGGCAACGCGCTGGTCGTGATCGACCTGGTCGCCCACGAGGTCGTCACGCGAGTTCCGGGTCTGCAGAACGGCTATCTGCTCACGATCAGCCCGGACGGAAGCCGGGTCTATGCGGGTAGCCGGGCAAGCGACACGACGCAGGGCACGCTCGCCGAATTCGACACGAACACGAACACGCTGACGCGGAAGCTGCCCGCGGGTGCCTACCCGTACGGCACGGCAGTCACCCAGGACGGCACGCACGCGTACGTGGTGCTCGCCGGGCAGGCGGCCTTGGCGTACATCGATCTGCGGAGCTGAGCTTCGGGATCTTCGATTCGGCCCGGGGTGACGACCTGTCGTCACCCCGGGCTTTGTCATCTGTGGAGCACCGGCCTACTTCGTGCAGTTGATCCCGGCTTCACCCCGGTACATCACGAAGCTGATCTTCACCGAGTAGAGGTGGACGGTCACGCACTGCTCGGGCGTGTACCCGTATGCCGCGGCATGGTCGTAGGCCTGCTGCAGCGCCGTTCGCTTGGCCGACGCCGAGGTCTTCTCGATCGTCGTCCCGAGGAACGCGCGACTCTCCTGGATGCTCGGTTCGGCGTTCGCCACCGTCGGCGCGAGTGCCATGAGCCCCGCGAGGGCCACGGCCCCCGCACCACGGGCGATCGTTCTGGTCATGCTTTACCCCTCCTGGTTTTCGGTGGACGAAACGACTGTCAGCGGTGGCACCAGAGCCAGACGGTCGCGCTGTAGTAGCTGAAGTGCGACCGGATGTCCGAACCTCGGACGTAGCACTGCGAGTCCTGCCAGCCCGTGTTGCGGGCGTACAGGCGAGCGACCTTTTCCGCCGACGTGACGGCGTCCCCCGGGCCCGGGCCGATGCCGGTGGCGTAGAAATCCCCGGTCTCCACCGCGAAGGCCGGCGTCGCCGACATGGTCAGCGCGCCCAGCGACAGTGCGACCGCGGCCAGCAACTTCTTCATGAGAGCTCCCCTCCTGGGCGTCAGCCAGAATCGACCGACTCCCCATGGTCATTCATCTCAGCTAACGTGGGAGACGTTAGGGGAGCGTGTTCGCGGTTGTCAATCTCAGATGAACGGACAACGTGGACTCATTCATCTCAGTTTACGGAGGAGAAGGTGGCCGAACCACGGGAGACCACGCTCACGAGCCGGATCGACCGCCTCTTCCAGGTGGTCCGGCGGCCCAACGGTGAGCAGCACAGTCACGAGGAGGTGGCGCGGGCCTGCCGGGAGAGCACCGGCGAGTCGTTCTCCGCCGCCTACCTCTGGCAACTGCGGACAGGTCGCAGGGACAACCCGACCAAGCGGCACCTCGAAGCGCTCGCGGCGTTCTTCCAGGTGCCGCCCGCGTACTTCTTCGACGACGAACAGGGGAGAGCTCTTGCCGAAGAGATCGAGTTGCTGGGAGCGTTGCGGAACAACGCGGTGCGCAACCTGGCGTTGCGCGCAGTGACGCTGTCCGAGGAGGGGCTCGGGACCGTGGCCGACATCGTCGAGGCGATCAGTCGGCGCGAGTCCAAGCGGGAGCAGGGGGAGTAGTCATGCTTGGCAGGAAGAGTGCGCTCTGGCGCAGATGCGAGCGGATCGCGTCCGCTGTGCGGCTACCGGATCCGTTCGACGTCACCACGTTGTTCGCCGAGGTCGCGGCGATGCGGGGACGGCCCATCGAGCTGGTGGCGCTCGACGCGCGGCCCGGAGCGCCGTGCGGCGTGCTCGCGGCGACCGATCGAGCGGATTACGTCTTCTACACGCGGGACACGTCTCCGTTGCACCAGCGGCACATCCTGCTGCACGAACTCGGTCATCTGCTGTGCGGGCACGTCGAAGGCGAGGTGCTGCCGGAGACGGTGGCCGCGATGATCACCCCCAGCCTTTCGGTGGATCTGGTCCGGCGCGTCCTCGGCCGCACGACTTACGCGCAGGAGCAGGAAAAGGAGGCCGAACTCGTCGCGTCGTTGCTCATGCGCCGCGCCGTGAGCGCCGGCCCCGGATCCGATCGGCTGCGCCACGCCCTCGGTTCATGATCAGCTACCTGTCCGCCGCGCTGCTGGCGCTGATCGGCCTCACCCGGCTGATGACGGTCCGCACCGGACCGAAGCACCTCGTCACGTTCTTCCTCAGCATGGCGGCGGCCCTCGCGATCTCGGCCGAGGGCACGGTCCGCCTGCTCGGCGACGACCTGCTCCCGCGGCTGGTCACCAACGCGCTGCAACTGCTCGCGATGCGCGCGCTGGTGCAGCTTGTCCGCAGTACGCGGTCCCCGGAGAAGCCGACGGCGTTCTGGCCGATCGCGGTGTGCTGGATCCTGATGGTCCTGTGTTACCTGGACTTCGCCCCACATCGGCTGGAGGCGGGCACCTCCGGATTCCAGTGGCGCTGGAGCATCGTCGCTTATCAGGTGATCCTCACGGCGTACGCCGTCACTTGCCTGGTCATGTTCATCCGCACGCTGGCCCGCAGCGCGGCGGGCCGTCCACGGGGGACGTTCCGGACCGGTCTGCGGATCCTCGTCTGCGCCGCCGTCGCGACCATCGGCTGGGTGTTGTTCTCCGGGCTTCCCTCGCTGTGGCTGGAGATCACCGACCTCGCGGACCTGGACTTCCTGCCGCGCGCCCGCCTTCTCGGACTCTGCGCGATGGTGCTGTGGGTCCTCGGTGGACTGTTCACCACTTGGGACGGCGCTCTTCGGCTTGCCCGCGCGTGGAAAGGGATCCGGGCGGTGACTCCACTGTGGAAGGAACTCGTCGCCGCCCAGCCGCAGATCGCCCTGCCCGTGCGCCACGACCTGGAGTTCACGTTGTACCGCAGGGTGATCGAGATCCGCGACGGACTGCTGGCGTTGCGTGCGCATGTCCCACCGCACCTTGGAGAGTGGCTGCGCACCCCGGTCGACGAACCCACGCGCGCCGCCGCCGAACTGGCGGCCGCGTTGGTGATGCGCGAGGCGGGCCGCACCTGGCCACATCGGCCCCACCGCGACGCGCACCCCGGCATGCGGGAGGAAAGTGCCTGGCTGAGCGCGGTGTCGTCCGCGTTCAAGCATTCCGTCGTCGTACGGGAGGTACGGGAACGCGCGGTCGCGGAAGTCGCGTGAGTGGGGGCAACCGAATGCGGACCAGACCGGTGAAGCGTCCGAAGGAGGTCATGTACTCCTGAACAGCCGGTCCAGATGCGCGTCGATCGCGGCGAGCGCGTCCTGGGGCTCGATCACGTCGAGTTCGATCAGGGACGTGAGGCCGGTGAGCGCGAGGAGCAGGTTGGTCTCGGTCGCCGGGTCGTGGCCGGAGTCGATGTGCCCGTCGGTGATCGCCTGGCGGACCAGCTGCTCGACGTGAGCCCGCCCTTGGACGAGGCCGTGGCGCGCCTGCTCGTGCACGGCCTCGTCGTGCAGCGCCTCCAGCACGTAGGCGGCGCTCATCCGGCTGGTCGCGCGGGCGTCGGCATGCAGCGGGAGCATTTCCGCGAGCGTCAGTCGCAGCACGTCACGGGGATGCGGACGGTCGCCGAGCTTTTCGAGCCCCTGGTGTACGCGCGCCGAGGTCAGCTCGGCCGCGAAATCCATGGCGAAGGAGAGCATGTCGGTCCGGGAGGCGAAGTAGTGCTGCAGCTGCCCGAGTGACATGCCCGCCTCCTGCGCCACTACGCGCATCGTCAGCTGTGTGACGCCGCGCTGCTCCACCACCCGCCACAGCGCGCGGGCGATCGCTTCGCGGCGTCCGCGGTGATCCACCTGTTTCGGCATCGCCGTCCTCCCTCGTGCCACGAGACTGTTCCAATACAGTTGACATAATACACCTGACCCATAACCCTGGGACCCACTCGAGGGAAGGAACCGTCATGTCCGAACAGCCAGCGGTACGGACCACGGAAGGCGTTGTGGAAGGGCGCTGGCGGCAGGGGCACGCGGTGTTCCGCGGCATCCCCTACGCTCAGCCCCCGGTCGGAGCGCTCCGCTTCGCCGCGCCCGTGCCGCCGCACCGCTGGGAGGGGACGAGGCAGGCGGTCGAGTTCGGGCCCGTGGTGCCGCTGTCCCTGCCGATCGACGTGTCCCCGCAGGGCACCGACTGGCTGACGCTCAACGTCGGCACTCCGGATCCCGGCGCGGCGGGCCTGCCGGTGCTGGTGTGGATCCCCGTGGGCGGCTATCTCTCGGCGGCGTCGAGCGACCCGATGTACGACCCGGCAGCGCTGGCCGAGGCGGGAGTCGTCGTGGTGACCATCAACTGCCGCGTGGGCGCGGAGGGATTCGCGTTCCTCGACGACGTGCCGCCCAACCGCGGATTCCTCGACCAGATCGCGGCGCTGGAGTGGGTGCAGCGCAACATCGCCGCCTTCGGAGGCGATCCCGGCCGGGTCACCGTGGGCGGTGTGTCCGCCGGGGCGGGCTCGGTCGCCGCCCTGCTGACGATGAAGTCCGCGCGAGGCCTGTTCCGGCGGGCCATCGCCCATTCGGTGCCGGGGCTGCACAGCACCCCCGGGCTGGCACGGCAGGTCACCGCCGCGTTCGCGGACCGGCTCGGCGCGGCCCCCACCGCCGAGGCCCTGCGCGACATCGACCCATGGCACCTGGCCGCCGAGCTCACCTCTTTCAACGCCGGCCTCCACGCGCACCGGGAGAGCTGGGGACGCCTCACGGAGACCGGCACCGCGCTGTGCCCCGTCGTCGACGGGGAGGTCCTCCCGGAAACGCCCTGGCCCGCGCTCGCCGGTGCGCGCGCGAGCGGGACCGAACTGCTCGTCGGCCACACGCGGGACGAATTCCGGTACTTCAGCGTCGTGAGCGGGCGGTACGGCACCTTCACCGAGGAAGACGCCCACGCGGCCCTGGAACTGCACGCCCCGCAGCCGGACGGCGCGCGGGCCTACCGTGCCGCGTTCCCGCAGGCAGGCCCGGAGGAGCTGGTGGAGACGGTGTACTCCGACGCCCTCTTCCGCATGCCCTCACAGAAGCTGGCCGAGGCGAACGCCGTCGCCGGCGGCACCTCCTATCTGTTCGAACTGTGCTGGGTTTCCCCGGCCCTCGGCGGCATCCTGGGCGCCTGCCACAGCCTCGACGTGCCACTGGCTTTCGGCACGCTGGACAGCCCCGTCGGCACCCAGCTCATCGGAGAGGAGCCCACTCCCGAGGCCGTCGCGGTCTCCCGCGAACTCCAGGAGACATGGGTCCGCTTCGTCACCAGCGGCGACGCGGGCTGGTCCGCCCACCGGCCCGGCGGGCACCTCACCCGCGTCCTGGACACCGAGTCGAAGACGCTGCCCTACCCCGAAGAGGCGTCCCGCCAGATTTGGGAAGGTCATGACCCCGCCCCGTTCGATGCCCAAGTCAGCCGCGCGGCCCGGCTCTGGAACTGACGGAGACCGCCGCGAGCGACGGCGACTTCGTGTCGGCGCTGGGTGATCGGGCTGCTCAGTCGCCGGGTAGGACAGCGCCTAGCGACCGCAGCGATCCAAGCGCCTCCACGGCCAAACGGCGGCCAGCCAGCGTGCGACGGCGTCGGCGAGCGCGGTGTCCAGGTCGGCTTTGTCGGCCCGCACCCAGGACTGCACCGTGACATCCGACCCTTCGGACTCCGGGGGATACAGGTAGACGCAACCGATGACGTCACCGTCTTCCGGGCTCAGCACGGTGAAGGTGAAACCCTTGCGGTGAACGAAGTCCTCGGCGTGTCGGCGTAGATCGACGAGATTCTCTTCGAGGGTCATGCCGTCGCGCGGTGGCCAGTTTCCGTCGGGATAGCCGGGGGTGGCGCGAATGTGCTCGATGCTCGACGTCCAGGCGGCATGGTCTGCCTCGTTGTGCCGCGGTCCCAGCGGTTCGAGGTGGAACTGGTCGGTGACGAGCGAGGCCGGTGGGACGAACCCGGCCGGCACGAACTCCTCCGCGGTCATGGCCGCGACCGTAGCCGACGGCGAGGCCCGCCTGCACCCGAGTTATCGGGTGGGTGAGCGGTGTCCCGAGCGCCACGCTTGGGACGCTCATCGTCTCGAGCGTGGCGCTCGGGACGTGCTGCCGCCGAGCGTGGAGGATGCCGGATCCAGTGGGTCGGCAGGACACGACACCCGAACCCCTGCCAGGCCCCCGAAGGCGTCGCTGTCTCCACGGTGAGCAACGACGGCACTCCCGACCTGGCCGACCACGATCGCGGCCACCCTGTCCCGCTGTCACCATGGACCAGACGTTCTCACATTGAGCGAACTCATTCGCATTTTGCGAGAAGGTGTGGGCGCCGACGAAACGGTGAGCCTGGATCACGGCGATGTCTTCGGCGTGTGCTTTGTCTTCTTCGTCAGGTAGATCCTGAAAGCAGGGCCTGGCCGTGAACTCCTGCCGGACGGCAGGCGGGGACACCGCACTGGAATCCGCTTCGCGGACCTTGTCGGAAGGGAGCGTTCATGACCGGCAGAGAGGGGCGGCCTCGGCGGATTCTCGTCGCGGGTGGCGCCGGTTTCGTCGGTGGTCACCTGTGCGCGCGCCTGCTCGCCGACGGCCACTCCGTGCTGTGCGTGGACAACCTCAGCACCGGGCGGCCGCGGAACCTCGACGGATTCGCGGAAACGGGGCGATTCGAGTTCGTCGAGGCCGACATAGTGGACGGTCTCGCGATCACCGATCCGCTCGACGCGATCGTCAACCTGGCCTCCCCGGCGAGCCCGCCGGACTACCTGAGCGCGCCCATCGAGACCCTCCGGACCGGTTCGGCGGGCACGCTCGCGTTGCTGGAACTGGCCCGCGCCGCCGGAGCGCGGCTGGTGCAGGCCTCGACCAGCGAGGTCTATGGCGACCCGCTGACCCATCCGCAGACGGAGGAGTACTGGGGCAACGTCAATCCGATCGGCCCGCGCGCCGTCTACGACGAGAGCAAGCGTTTCGGGGAAGCCGCGTGCGCGGCCTTCGCCAGGGAATACGGCACGAACTGCGGGATAGTCCGGATCTTCAACACTTACGGACCCGGGATGCGTTCCGACGACGGCAGGCTCGTGCCGAACCTGATCATGCAGGCGCTCGCGGGCGAGCCGCTCACCATCCACGGATCGGGGGAGCAGACCCGGTCACTGTGCTACGTCGAGGACACGGTGGACGCACTCGTCCGGATGCTCGAACGCGTCCACCTCGGCCCGGTGAACGTCGGCAATCCGGTGGAGTTGTCCGTACGCCAGGTGGCGACCCTGATCAAGGAACTGACCGGCTCCGCGTCCTCGCTGAAGTTCGTGCCCACGATGATCGACGATCCGCGGCGGCGCAAACCGGTCATCGAACTCGCCGAACGCGAACTGGGCTGGTGGCCGCGCACGGAGTTGCGGGCCGGCCTGCGCAAGACGATCGCCTTCTTCGCCCGGGAACGGGAAGCACTGAGACGTTGACCCGTCGGTCCAGGCGAGCCGGAACCGACGATCGAGAGACTTGGGGGTGGATCGGTGGCAGAACGGCGGATCGTCGTGATCGGTACCGGCTATGTGGGGCTCACGACCGGTGCGTGTCTCGCCTCCCTGGGGCATCAGGTGCTGTGCGTGGACATCGACGTCGAGAAGATCGACCGGTTGCGGGCGGGGCGGATTCCGATGCTGGAGCCCGGCCTGGCCGACCTGGTGCGCGACGGGCAGGTCAGCGGGCGACTCGAGTTCACCGTGGAGGGTGATGCCGCGGTGGCCGGCGCGGAGTTCCTGTTCCTGTGCCTGCCGACGCCGAAGGGCGCCGACGGTGGTGCGGACTTGCGCGCGACGGAGTCGACGGTGGCGCGGATCCGGGACACGCTGCCTGTCGGCTGCGTGGTGGTGAACAAATCCACCGTCCCGGTGGGAACCTCGGTGCGCATCGCCGGGCTGCTCGACCGTCCGGACGTCGCCGTGGTGAGCAATCCGGAGTTCCTTCGGGAGGGCAGCGCGGTCACCGACTTCCTCAAACCGGACCGGATCGTAGTGGGCGCCGACGTACCGGAGGCGGGAGCGCGTGTCGCCGGCCTGTACTCCCGGCTGAGGGCGCCGGTCCTGGTCACCGACGCGGCGAGTGCCGAGCTGGTGAAGTACGTCGCGAACTGTTTCCTCGCCATGAAACTGTCCTTCGTCAACGCGGTCGCGGAATTGTGCGAGCACTTCGACGCGGACGTCGACGAGGTACTGGACGCCGTCGGACGCGACCCCAGGATCGGCCGCTCCTACCTGAGACCGGGGCCGGGTTGGGGTGGTTCCTGCCTGCCCAAGGACAGTGACGCGATGCTGCGGATGGCCGACACCGTCGGCTTCTCCTTCCCGTTGCTGCAGGCCACCATCGAGAGCAACGCCCAGCAGCGAGAACGGGTCGTCACGAAACTGGCCACGGCGTTCGGTGGTTCGCTCGTCGGCGCCCGCGTCGGACTGCTCGGCCTGACCTTCAAGGCGGGGACGAACGACCTCCGGGGCTCGCCGGCGCTCGCCGTCGCGGAACTGCTGGCCGCCAGAGGCGCCGAACTCCTGGCCTGTGATCCCACGGTGGCAGGCGGAACCGAGGTCGACGGCATCACCGTGATGGACGACCCCTATCAGGTCGCGGAGAACGCCGAGGCGCTCGTGCTCCTCACCGACTGGCCGCAGTTCCGTGCGCTGGACTGGGTACGGATGGCCAAGTTCCTCGACGGCACTGTCGTGCTGGACACCCGCAACCATCTCGACCCGGAGAAGCTCGGCAGCGCGGGCCTCGTCTGCCACGGCATCGGCCGATCGCTCAAACCGCGATCTTGGACGGGTGCGCCGCCAGCGGGGTGACCTCGATGTCCATGTACGGGAACAACGGCAGGCCGGACAGCAGCGTGTGCAGCTCGTCGTGGTCGGCGACGTCGAGGATCGAGAAGTTCGCGTACTCACCGGCGATCCGCCACAGCTGCGGCCATTTTCTTCACGGTAGGAAGGGAAATCATCGAAGACAAAGACTTGATTCGCCGTGATTGATAAACAGCGCTTATCAATAGCACCCTAGGGGCGTCCACCGAGCGAACCGGCGAAGAGGTCTTCGAGTTGGATGAAGCACTACCTCGCCGCGGAGCTCTTCCCGTCCGGCACGACCGTCGTTTGCCTGTTGACCCGCAGCTTCAGCTGTACGAGGGCGCACCGACGCGCAAGTAGTCCAAGCACAGGTCCAGCGCCGCTTCCAGATGATCCGCGGATCCGGTGGACATGAGGATGGTCACGCCGCCCTGGATCGCGGCGATCAAGGCGGCCGAGGCGCGGACCGGGTCGATGTCCCGGCTGATCGAACCGCTCTCCCGCATGTCCTCGATACCGACCTGGACCTGACGTTGCCACCGCTCCAGCAGTTGCCTGGTCACCGCCTGCGCGGCCGGCGTGTGCCTGCCGATCTCGGTGATCAGCACCCCGAGCGGGCAGTGCACGCCCTGCCGCCGGTATCGCTCGACCACGACGTCACGCCATTGGCGCCATGCCTCCCACGAGGTCAGCTGCCCGAGATACGGCTGCTGGTCCTCGATCACCTGACCGGCCTCCCATTCGGCGACGGCCATCAGCAGCTGTTCCTTACCCTCCGGGAAGTAGTGGAAGAGCTGGCTCTTGCCCGTTCCGCTCCGGCGCCCGATGTCGTCGAGGGTCGCCGCTCCCACGCCGCGATCGCGGATCTCGTCGGCGGCGGCATCGATGATCCGCTGGCGGGTCGCGGCACCCTTTTTCGTGAGCATCGGGACTTCTTCCGGGTCGGGACTGCTGTCCGCCCCTCAAGGTATAGCCGACAAAATGTACCGGCAAGTACAAAGTGTCGGAGATCGGGATCGCACTTGCCGATACATTTTTCGCCTGCAAGCTCGGCCGACTGGTGGCGACATCAGCCCAGCAGCGCGGAGCCGACCGGCGTGAGGTTGTGCAGCACCACGGCTCGGTGGCGTCGGCTGGTGATGAGTCCGGCGTCGCGGAGCACGGTGGTGTGGCGGGAAACCGCGGCCGCCGAAATGCCCAGCCGGTCGGCGAGTTCGCCGCTGCTGGGGCAGCCCGCCACCGCGTACAGGACGGCGGCGCGGGTCCGGCCGAGCAAGGTGGCCAGGTGTTTCGGCAGCGGCGCGGGTTCGTGCTCGTGGGACACCGGGAAGACGACGACCGGCGGAAGGTCGTCGTCGGCGAGGGCGACCGGAGTGTCCCAGCAGAAGTAGGACGGGACGAGCCGGATCCCGCGCCCCCGGAGGTGGAGATCGCGGTCGATGGGGTAGCGCGCGGTCAGGATCGGTGCCTCCCAGCGGAAAGCCGGTCGGAGTGAGTCGAGCAGGCCGAAGGTCCCGCTTTCGCCGGCGAGGCGTGAACGCAAGGCCCGGTCGGTGTCGACCTGGGTTCGCACGGTTGTCCATTGTGGAGCGACCAGTGTGTCGTGGGCGATCTTGAGCGCCTCGGCGACCTGATCGAGCGCCGCACCCTCCGCCAGCCCATGGATCCACTTGGGGAGACGGTGGTGCTGCGCCATCAGTCCGACTTCGCGCCCGAGTCGATCCGACGGCGTCCCACGGAGTGCCGCCAGCCCCGCCTTCAGTCCGCCCGCGGACTCGGCGGGGGTGAGGAAGTCCGGGAAGTACCTGGCCGGCGGCGCGATCGCCTGGAGGAAACGCACCGCGGTCCGGGCGTCGCGCTCCCGGAGTTCTTCACGTACGCGGCGCCGCCAGCGGGCGAAAGCGGGAATGCCGTCGAGCGCGAGTTTCTGCATGGCCAGGACGGTTTCCCACAGCGGATCCGGCGCGGCCGCGATACGGACGCGCGCCAGGTCGTGGTCGGTGAAGTGAATACGAAGCATGACGCCTCCCCCCGGAGTCGTCATTCATTTATCACATCGAAGGGGAACGTGAAGGGCTTTCTGGGGAACACGTGACCCCTTCGCCCGGGTGACCTGGTGCGTCTCGGCGCCGGGGTGGGGCTTGTTCTGGAGGCCAGTGGTTGACGGGGGAGGATTACGGACGTTAACCGTCCCGAATACTCCCCCGTCGCCTCGTCTGTCACCTGACGTGACCGGTACG
>NZ_JBHXJK010000158.1:0-17493 GCF_042723255.1 Amycolatopsis thailandensis | reverse complement strand
CGCGAGTTCCGTCTCCAAGCACGCGAGTCACGGCTTCAAGCACGCGTGTTCCGTCTTCGAGCACGCGTGACGGCCGCGCCGGAGCGGGTGTGTGGGTCGAACGACCCACAGCGCGGTAGCAGGAACCGCGTTAGCATCCCGGGCAGTGAATCGTTGACAACCCGTGGGGGTCACGGGTCTCACCTTCCCTGCCTTGAAAGGTGTTCCTGTCATGCGCATTCGTTTCCTCCTGCCGATGCTCGCCCTCGTGGCGGGCCTCG
The DNA here is from genome assembly GCF_042723255.1 of Amycolatopsis thailandensis. NCBI lineage: Bacteria > Bacillati > Actinomycetota > Actinomycetes > Pseudonocardiales > Pseudonocardiaceae > Amycolatopsis > Amycolatopsis thailandensis. Next base: position 17,233 of record NZ_JBHXJK010000158.1, on the reverse strand, counting down.
GTACCGCGGTGGCCACCCCGGCCGCCGCCGATCCAGGCCCGGTGACGGCGGGCGAAATGTCCGTCTCCGACGCCTGTTACAGCTGGGGACGCACGTTGTCCGAGGGCGCGTCCGGTGAGGACGTCCGGCAGTTGCAGATCCGGGTCGCCGGTTACCCCGGTTACGGTGGCGTCCTCGCCATCGACGGCCAGTTCGGCGCGGGCACCAAGGCCGCGGTCACCCGCTTCCAGCAGGCCTACGGGCTGGGCGCGGACGGCATCGCCGGATCGGCCACGTTCACGAAGATCTACGCGTTGCAGGACGACGACTGCTCGCCGGTCAACTTCACCTTCGCCGAACTGAACCGGTGCAACTCCGACTGGTCGGGCGGCAACGTCTCGGCCGCGACGGCGAAGGCCAACGCGCTGGTGTCGATGTGGAAGCTGCAGGCGATGCGGCACGCCATGGGTGACCGGCCGATCACCGTCAACGGCGGCTTCCGCAGCGTCTCCTGCAACAACGCGGTCGGCGGCGCGACCAACAGCCGTCACCTCTACGGCGACGCGGTGGACCTCGGAGCGGGCTCGCAGGGCTTCTGCGGGCTGGCGAAGCAGGCCCGCAACCACGGGTTCAGTGAGATCCTCGGGCCGGGCTACCCCGGACACAGCGATCACACGCACGTCGCCCACCGGTCCAGCCGGTTCTGGTCGGCTTCGGCCTGCGGGATCTGATCCCGCTATTCCCAGCGCCACAAGGACGGCGGCCGTCCTCCCTTGGGGAGGGCGGCCGCGTGTTCCGTGGTGCGCCGCAAGCCGGGGACCCGCTCCATGGTCCGGCCCAGATTGGCCGGATAGGGGCGGTCCCCGGTCAGTGCCTCGGTCGCGTCCAGCGCCTGCGCCGTGGTGAAGATCGGCCCCAGCAACCCGGCCGTGAACGTGACGTCGCGCCACAGTTTGTCCGCCAGCAGCGGACGGCAGTCCGCCACGATCCGGTCGTGGTCGAACGCCAGCGGGGGCACCTCGTCCAACGGCGCCCACACGACGTTCCCCGGATCGTCGAGCGCCGGGGAAGTGGTGGCCCACAAGGCGACCGACAGCGTCGGACCCCGGGGATCACGGTTCGGCTCGTCGAAGGTGGCGAGCTGTCCCGTCGCCGAAAGCGCGTCGGGCGGCAGCCCCAGTTTGGTGACCGCCGCCCGGCCCGCGGCGTCCCGCAGCCGTTCTCCGACCCCGAGCAGCACCCCGGGCAGGGCGAGCTTGCCCGCGAACGGCTCGGCGGCTCGCGGTGCGATTCCCAGCAGGACTGTGCGGGTGCCGGGGGCGAACCGCACCACGAGCACGTCCACGGACACCGGCGTCGACTCGATCACGCGTAGATTGTCGACCTTGCCTCCGTGACCCGGTAACCCGCCCTGTCCGGGCCGTACCCGGCGACAGCCACCGGCAGCCGCGCGCCGAACCACGCCAGTGGATCCGGCAGCTCGACGGCGGGGGAGCCGTCACCGGGCACGACCCGCAGGCCGGTCGCGTCGAGGTGGGTCACCGCGAACGCGTCCACGCCGTCGCAGGCCGCGAGCGCGTAGTCCAGCAGCGCCGCGTCGAGGTGGCCCGCCCGCCACGCGCCCTGGAACTCGCCGGTTTCGTTGTGGACCTCGGGAAACCGGGCCAGCACGGCGGCGGACTCGCTGGGAAGCGGCCCCGCGCCGTGCCGGGTGAGGTACGTCCGCGTGACCCCCAGTACGGCATGCGGACGCCCACCCAGCAGTGCGCGGGCGTTGTGCGGGGTGGTGGTGGACCAGGTCGTATGCGGATGGAACCCGTGGTGCTGGTCGAGGAGAACCCCCTGCGCTCCCTCGAAAACCAGCCGTCCGGCGTCCGCGAGCCGACCCGTTTCGTCCCCATCGGTGATCCGCACCGCGCCCGCGAAGTCGCGGTACAGCGCCACCAGTTCGTCCACGCTGTGCGACGGTGTGGCGAGCGGCGCGTAGAACCGCGCGAGCGCGTCCAGTTTGCGCCGCAGCACCGACGGCCGAGCGCAGTCCGCGACCGTGGGCGCTTCCCCCGGTGTCCCGATCACCTCCTGGTTCTCCACCACCTCACCCGGCACGGCCCCGGCCAGCAGCGAGTACCAGACGGTCTCGCCGATGCCCTTCCCGCACGAGCCGTGCCGATCCACGCCACGGGCCTCCTCCCTGGCCCGGTTGGCGTGGATGTGGAACGGCGTCGTGAGCAGCGCCCGGCCGTCCACACTCAGCAGCGAAAGCGGATCCCGGACGCCGCCGGTTTCGAGCAGCCGGGCTTCCGCCGCCAGCGCGAACGGCTCGACCAGCACGAACCGCGACAGATGGGTGGGCACGCCGGCGAACGTGCCCGCCCCGAACTGGCTGAAGGTGTGGTGGCGCCCGTCCACGACGACGTTGTGCGCGGCCTGCGCGCCCCCGTTGAAGCGGACGACGGCGGTGGTGGGCCGAGCGGCGCAGAGGGCGTCGACGACGGCGCCCTTGCCCTCGTCGCCGAAACCGAGCCCGACCACCACCACGTGCCCGTCCAGGAGGCTCACCGCAGCACCACGTCGCTCGGGCCACCCGGCTCGGGGACCGCCGAGGTGACGACCGATTTGGTGCCCAGCTTCGCCAGCGCCTTGCCGACGGCCTTGCTCTCGGCGACCGAGCCGACGTCCGCGAGATCGGCGAGCACCCTGTCGACGTCGACGACCCGTTCCTCCAGTCCGATCGTGGCCGCGATCAGCTCGCACACCGCGCCGGGGTCGTCGAGTTTGAGGAAGTTCTGGCCGAGCAGGCCATTCCAGTGCTCGCCGATCTGCGGGTCGTTGTAGTACGAGGACTGGTTCGGCAGGACGAAGTAGACGTGCCACTTGCGGGCCAGTTCCCGGTAGACCGAGGCGGGGTCGATGTCTTCCCGCACGTCGTCGCCGATCACCCGGCGGATGTGGCGGGCCTCCAGCGCGGGCTTGTTCAACTCGTCACCGATGAGGAACAGGTAACCCTTGCGGCCGCGGTTCTGCCAGGCGTCCGTGACCACGTGCCGGGCCATGAAATAGGCGGCCAGTTCGTAGGACTCGCTCTTCTGCCCGCCGCCACCGCCTTCGAGGAACATCGTGCGCAGCTGCTCGTCCATCCGGTTGTCCGATTCGAACTGCCCGACCTGCAACGGGACCCGGTCGCTGTCGGCGTCGCCGATCGCGCCGAACAGCACCTGCGGGTCGGCCAGGTAGCCGCGGCGCTTCAGCAGCCCGTGCAGTTTGCCGAGTTTGCCCTGCATGATCCGCGGCACCCGGCGCATCGAGCCGGTGACGTCGAACAGCACCGCGATCGGCGTCGAATCGCTGTGATCGGCCGAATCCCGGCATTCCCGGACGGCGTTCTTCGGGTCGAGCGCGGGCGCGGCCTTCCAGTCCTTGGCGGGTTTGGCGCGCAGATCGGCGCTGTAGCCGAAATCGTCCTCGCCCTTGGCCGCGCGGAAGGTCTTCGCGGCGGCGTAGGCGTTGTCGTCCCAGTGTCCGTGTCCCATGGTCAGGCTCCTGTCTCGGGGATGATGAACGGGCGGAAGGTGCGGGGGCCGTACAGCTCGCCGAGCAGGTCGTCGTACTCGTCGAGGAGGTCGACGACGTCGGGTCGCTGTGCCGGGTCTTCCTGCGTGCACCACGTGGCGAACTCGCGTTGCCGGGTTTCCGTGGGCGCCAGCAGGGAAAGCATCAAACGATGGAGCATGTGGACGTCGGTGGCCGCGGTCATCGGCAGTCCTTTGTGGACCTCCGGCGGATATTCGGCCGAGTTGTCCGTCGCCAGCGGGAGAGTGCCGCTTTCGACGGCGAAGGACCAGCCCACCAGGACGATCCCGTGCTGTCCGGGATGGACGAGCACGTTGTCCGCGGTGAGATGGCCGTGGACGAGACCCGCGCGATGCGCGCCCGCCACGGCACGCAGCAGACGACGGTGCATCCAGGCGTAATCGCGGCCGTCGAGCCCGTCCGGGAACGCCTCGCCGATGTCGGCGAGGGTGACGAACCCGTCGACGATCGGATCGAGAACGCTGAACGCGCGGTCACCCCTGGCCACCGGGCCGGAGGTGTCGAGCAGCCGCGGGTAGTAGGGCCGCAGCCAGCGGTGCCGTTCGGTGAAGCCGTCGAGAGCGCGCAACGCCGCCCACTCGGCGTGGATCAGCGGGTTGAGCGCCGGGTCCCGGACGAGTTTGACCAGATGCGGCCCGGTGGTCCGGTAGGTCGTCGCGATACTGCCCACCGCGTGCGGAACGGTGAGGGTGTAGCTCGACGTCGCCGTGGTGACCGTCTGACGGCGGGCACGTTTCCAGTCGTCGTAGTGGCGATTGAGGGTCGCGGCCGCCTGATGCGCCCGAGTGTCGCCGGGATTGCGGTCGGGGTGAAGCACGGCGGCCAATTCCCGGTAGGGGTATCGGGCGAACAGAGTGGCCGCGTCGACCGAGTTCTCGATCATCGTCACGGCTTCGTCCCTGGTGAGCATAGTTTGAGTCTAGACGACTCTTACCTCGGGTGGCAAGGGGGCCTCGGGTGACCGCGAGCACGTGGGCACAAATCCCGTGCCGTCATGGCGCTTCGGTGAATAGGCTCAAACAGCCGAACGGAAAGGACTTTCGTGCCGGGAAAACCGCGGAAATCCAGGATTCTCTTCTCGGTGCTGGCCGGGATCTCGTTCGTTTATCTGATCTGGGCCATCGTGGGATCCGTGGGTGATCGCGTGCATGAGTTGAAGACCGGCGAGGACGTCACGGTCTCCGCTGTCTCCGGATGCACGAAGGGAGGGCCGCCGATGAGCGGCCCCCTTCCCTACTGCGAGGTGGAATGGCGGTTCGACGACGGGCGCGCCGGACGAGGGAGGATCGAGGGCGAAAGGGTCGCGGAGGGCGACAGGGTCTTCGCCGGTGACGGGGTCGCCTACCCGTCGAGGGCCTCGCGGATCTGGGGTCTGTCGCTGATCTCGCTGTTCGGCCTGGCGCTGTCGGGCATGCTGATCAGCCTGGTTGTCCTCAGCCGGAGGGAGCAGATCCGGCGGCGCCGCGGGAAATGACGCCGCCGGGCGTGTTCAGTTCCGGGTGGCTTCGATCTGCCGCTCGTCCTCGGTCGAGCAGCTTGTCACCGGATCGTTCGGCCCGCTCCCGCAGGTCCAGGCGCCGATCACCACCGGTCCGGGGCCCTGAGGCGACGCGGCTTCGGCGGGCGTCAGCTTGGCGAAGTAGTCCGTGAGCACCTGTGTCGCTTCGGTGCATTCGGTCTTCCCGCGCGCGACGACCTTGTTCTTCGAGCCTTGGAGCCCGGAGACCTCGCCGCAGGGTGTCCCGGCGGCGGCCGGCGCCGCGGCGGGGGAGGACGGCGGCGGAGCGGCCGCGGGGGCGGGATCGGCGCCGCAGCCGCTCAGCAGGACGACGGCGAGCGCGGCGGGAAGTGCGGAGAGGGTCTTCATGGGCCCTTCTTCTCGGGGATGGTTCATTCGACGGGGACTACGGCGGCGAACACGTTCTGCTCGCCCTTGCTGCAACTGGTGCCGCCTTGTGCGGCCGGGGCGCCGGAAACGCACAGCCAGCCGTCGACGGTCTCGCTGACCGGTTCGTCCGAGCCGGCGGACTGGCGTCCGGCGATCCTCTTGTGGAAGGAGCCGACGATCCCGGTCGCGTCCGCGCAGGAGACCCCGGGCCCGTTGAGCACCTGGAGGGTCAGTCCGCTCGCCGCCGTCACCGTGCCGCACGAACCCTGTACCGGTTCAGCGGGTTTCGGCTGGGTGGTGGGTTTCGGGGCGGTGGACGGACTTGGCGCGGTCTGCGACGGAATCGGGGGCAGTGACGTGACGGATATGGCCGACGGAGGCGTGGGAGGCAAGACCGTCATCGAGGTGACAGGCGGTGGCGGATCTTCGCCCGAACAGGCGGCGAGCGTCGCGGCGATCGCGCAGACCGCGAACAGGCGCCGGCACGTTCCCGTGGTCGTCGAGACGGGCAAGGCGATCCTTTCGTCGGCCGGTCGTGGCCGGCCCATTCTGACCCGGCCGGGCCCGATGCCGTGGCATTGAGCCACGTTCGATTCGCGGGAGGTTATCGCGCCGTCCGCGTGGCGGTACGCGAGGACCGCCCAATCACTGTCCATTGTGGACAATTAACATGCCGTTCACGCCTCGGCGACAGCCTGTTGCCGCGACGAACCGATCGGACGAATCCGGCGCCGAACCGTTAACACGCGGCCCCGTTCTGCCGAAAACAAAGGTAGCGCTCCGGCGTGTCCCAGTCCCCGTCACCGAAACCGTGAGAGCGATGAAGACCGACGAACAGACCGATCCCGCGTCACCCCAGGCCACCGCACCGGCGAACACGGAGCTGCCACCGACGGCACCGTGCACCGTCGTCTGGTGTGGCGGCCGCCCGTACGTCCTCGAAAGCTCCGCCGGCCACACGCGCTGGATGGGCACCGACCACCGAGGCAGGCCCGTGGCGCTGACCAGCGCGGACCTGCAACGCCGCGGCTGGACCCACACCCGGGCCAGCTGACGCGGGAGGACCTGCCGCCGCTGGATAGGCTGAGCGGGTGAGTACGCCCCCCGAACCGAGCGTGACCAGCGAAGAGCCTTCTTTGCTGCGGCAGGCCCTGAACGTTCCCAACATGCTTTCGATCCTCCGGCTCGCCGGGGTGCCCGTCTTCCTGTGGCTGCTCCTCGGTCCGAAGGAGGACGGCTGGGCGCTCGCGCTGCTCGTGTTCAGCGCCCTCACCGACTGGCTCGACGGCAAACTCGCCCGCTGGCTCAACCAGATGTCGCGGCTCGGGCAGCTGCTCGACCCCGCCGCCGACCGGCTCTACATCCTCGCCACGCTCATCGCCTTCCTGATCCGCGACATCATCCCGTGGTGGCTGGTGGTCCCGCTGGTCGTCCGCGAGGCCGTGCTCGGCGTCTGCGTGCTGTTACTGCGGCGCCGCGGGTTCGCCCCGCCGGAGGTCACCTACATCGGCAAGGGCGCCACCTTCGTGCTGATGTACGCCTTCCCGTTCCTGCTGCTCACGCAGGGCGGCTCCGACATCGCCGCCATCGCCCGGCCGATCGGGTACGCGTTCACGGCGTGGGGCGCGGTCCTGTACGTCTATTCGGGCGTGCTGTACATCGTCCAGACGGCTCGGGCACTCCGGACGGCCGAACCCGCGGACTTGCGGGAGGCGCCGGGCGCGTGACCCGGCGGGATGCGAAACTGCGCGCGTCGGATTCGAGCGAGGGCGTCAGAAAGGGGAGCGGCGTTGTCCACTCCAGAAGAACTGCGGTACACCGAGGAGCACGAGTGGGTCTCCGTGCGCGACGGAGGGCTCGTGCGCGTGGGCATCACGGAGTACGCCCAGGACCAGCTCGGTGACGTGGTGTTCGTCGAACTGCCCGAGGTCGGCAAGCAGGTCGGCTCCGGCGACGCGTTCGGCGAGGTCGAGTCGACCAAGAGCGTTTCGGAGCTGTTCGCCCCGCTCGACGGCGAGGTGGTCGCGGTCAACGAAGCGGTGACCGAGTCGCCCGAGCTGATCAACAGCGACCCCTACGGCGAGGGCTGGCTGATCGAACTCCGTCTCGACGACGCGAGCTCGGTCGAATCCCTGCTCGAGGCCGAGGCCTACCAGGCGCTGATCAAGGAATAGCCGCAGGCCGCGGCCCTTCGGGAAGAGTAGGGGGAGCCGCGGGCCGGAGTTTCGATCAGGCACGGTACGTTTGACCTCCACACGTTCTTGAGTAGTGGCAACACACATGCGTTAGGAGAGCTCAGGTGAGCACGAACGACGGGCCCGGCGTTCCCCCGGAGCAGTCTCCGGAGCGGACTTCTGTCTTCCGGGCCGACTTCCTGGCCGACGTCGAAGGCACTGAGGCTCCTCCGGCTGCCGAGGCCCCCGTCCAGGGCGTGGACGCGCTGCCCGCGGGTTCCGCGCTGCTGGTCGTCAAGCGGGGACCGAACGCCGGTTCGCGCTTCCTGCTGGACCGCGACACCACCAGCGCGGGACGGCACCCGGACAGCGACATCTTCCTCGACGACGTCACGGTTTCCCGGCGGCACGCCGAGTTCCGCCGTGAGGGTGGCGAGTTCGTCGTCATCGACGTCGGCAGCCTCAACGGCACCTACGTCAACCGCGAGCCGGTCGACCAGGCCGTGCTCGCCGGTGGCGACGAGGTGCAGATCGGCAAGTTCCGCCTGGTCTTCCTGACCGGCCCGGGTCACGGGGGCCAGGGGGCACGGTGACGGCGGCCGGGCGGCCTGATCGGGATGCGTCGCAGCGCGATGGGTTGAGTATCGGGGCCGTGCTGGCACAGCTGCGCGGCGATTTCCCCGATGTCACCATCTCCAAGATCCGGTTCCTCGAGGCGGAGGGTCTGGTCCAGCCGGGCCGGACCCCGTCGGGGTACCGGCAGTTCGCTCCGGCGGACGTGGAGCGGTTGCGGTTCGTCCTGTCCGCCCAGCGGGATCACTACCTTCCGCTGAAGGTCATCAAGGAACAGCTGGACGCGGCGGATCAGGGTGCCGCGCTCTCGGCGGTGCTGCCCAAGCCGCCGCGGAAACTCGTTTCGCTCGACGCCCCCGGGGAAAACGGTGGATTGCCGTCCCCCGGGGACTTCGAGACCGATCGCGAGATCAGGCTGACCGAGGAAGATCTGCTCCGTCAGGCGGGCATCGACGCCGCCACCCTGGCTGAGCTGCGGCAATACGGTCTCGTCCGGCCGGGAGCGGCGGGATTCTTCGATCCTGACGCGGTCCTCGTGGCGAAGACCGTGAAAGCGATGACCGAATTCGGTATAGAGCCGAGACATCTGCGTGCCTTCCGGGCCGCCGCCGACCGCGAGGTCGGCCTGGTGGAGCAGATCGTGACCCCGGTGTATCGGCATCGTGACGAGGACGCCAAGGCGAGGGGCGACGAGGTCGTCCGAGAGCTCGCGGCACTGACCGTGGCGTTACATACGCTCTTGGTGAAGGCCGGAATACGGGCTGTCACGGGCGGTTGAACGGCTCAAGGAGCCGCGAACCGTTGTGAGGCCACTTGTCAATGACTGAATGTTCGGCATCCGATGCCGTACCGTGGAGTTGGGTTTGCCACGGGCGAACCGGAATGTCGGAGACAGCGAGCACAGCGCGCGGAAGACGGGTAGCGTCGGGACTGCCGTCGCTTGGTCGTCGAGACAAGCGTTGCAGCCCGTGCGCACGAGAGGGAGGCGAAGCCCGATGAGCGAGATGCGCGTCGTCGGCGTGCGGGTGGAGCTGCCCGCGAATCAGCCGATCTTGTTGCTACGGGAAACCGAAGGCGAGCGGTACCTGCCGATCTGGATCGGCTCGGTCGAGGCCACCGCCATCGCCTTGGAGCAGCAGGGAGTCCGCCCGGCCCGTCCGCTCACCCATGACCTGCTCAAAGAGGTCATCGGAGCGTTGGGTCGCGAGCTGGAACAGGTCGTCATCACAGACTTGAAGGAAGGCACGTTCTTCGCGGAACTGGTCTTCGACGGGGACATCCGGGTTTCGGCGCGGCCGAGCGACTCGGTGGCCCTGGCGCTGCGGGTGGGGGTGCCGATCCACGCCGTCGACGCGGTGCTGGAGGAAGCGGGCCTCATCATCCCCGACGAGCAGGAGGACGAGGTGGAGAAGTTCCGCGAGTTCCTCGACTCGGTCTCGCCGGAGGACTTCCGCGGCGCGGACACCTGATCACCTACCAGGATCTCGAACGAAGGGGCGGCGCCGGTGGCGCCGCCCCTTCTTCATGCTTGCGGTGTCGATCGCAAAGTCCGTAAAAGTGGCGGTGAAGTGTCGGTACAGGTGGTCGTGAGTGGCGAGGCCGGTTCCGGCGGATCCGTATTCGCCTGCCCACTGTGTGACCGGTCGAGTGTGGAGGATTTGGGACGTTGAGTGTCCCGGATCCTCCACGCTCGGTCTTGTTGGTGGGGGAGTCAGGGCAGTGAACGTGCTGGGTCTGTCGTCGGTGGAGCCGTGTTTCGTCGTGGTGCCGGGTGGGGCTGGATGGTGGCGTGGTCGACGGGGGAGGATTCCGGACGTTGAGTGTCCGGAATCTTCCCCTGTCACCTCGTCTGCCACCGGTCCCTGACCGACATGACCTTGATCAACGGAGGATCGGGGACGTTGAGTGTCCCGGATCTTCCGTTGATCAAGTTCCGAAGCCGGGCGACCCCACGGTGAAGGAATTGGGACGTTCAACGTCCCAATTCCCGCACCGTCGAGCCCGGCAGACGCTGAACCGCCACCCTCGCGCAGGTCGATAAATGCCGGTCCGCTCTAACCGTCCCTGCCACTCACGAGGTGAGCCCGGCACTCAGGACGCGGTCGCCTTGACGAACAGGTCCGCGAGTTCCCGCCCGTACCGCTCCAGGTCCAGGTTCGGGTCCGCCGCGAACTTCGCGGCCACACCGTCGACGGCCTGCGCGATGGACAGCGCCATCACGTCCGCCGCGAAGTCGCCGAAAGCGCCGTCCTGCTGGCCCTGCTTCAGCTGGCGTTCGAGCCGCCCGGTCCGGAACTCCTCGACCATCGGCGCCGACATGAACCAGCCTTCGACGTCGGAGCCGCTCGAAGCCATCTCGACCATGACCCGCACGAGCTCCGGGTACGAGCCGAGGAACGCGATCTCCGACTCGATGTAGCCGCGCAGGAGCCCGGCCCGGTCGGTCGTGCCCTGGATGCGCTCTTCCAGGAACTTGTCCTTCATGCCGGTCACGGTGGTGACCACGGCCTGCATCAGGCCGGCCTTGTTGGTGAAGTGGTAGGAGATGATCCGGGTGCTGGACAGCCCGGCCCGCTCCTTGATCTTCGCGAACGACGTCTTGTGGTAGCCGAGCTCGGAGATCGTCGCGATGGTGGCTCCGACGATCTGGGCTCGCCGCGCGGCTTCCGTGACCGACAGCCCCAGCTCCGCCTGAACTTCTTGCATGGCACTTTGGGTGGAGGGATTTACTTGCATGAGTAAAAAATAACACGACTGAGTAAAATGGGCAAGCGTGCGGCCGAACGGGGGAGTGTTCCCTGGCAAGCCTCAAGAAGAGCTTGAGGCCGACCGCGCGTCGCGTTGACCGCTTTGCCGGACGCGCTTACCGTCAATGAAGGTGAATCGCCAAGGTGTGATTCGGATGTCTGGGGCATTCGTCTTGACGGTTCACTCCGGTGCGGACTCACGTGGGTCCGCGCGGCTTTGTTCGCCGGCCGCCAGGTCGGGCGAGGGGAGGCATGGCGTGGTCGAGGCTGGTAGCCCTCAAGAGCCGCTCGTTCCGGTCGCTGACGGCGAGCAGGGCGAGCTGTTCCCCGACTCTTCCCTTCCGGATGAACTCGTCGGCTACCGCGGTCCCGCCGCCTGTCAGATCGCCGGGATCACCTACCGGCAGCTCGACTACTGGGCCCGCACGAAGCTGGTCGCGCCGAGCATCCGGACGGCGCACGGTTCCGGTTCGCAGCGGCTCTACTCGTTCAAGGACATCCTCGTCCTGAAGGTCGTCAAGCGGCTCCTGGACACCGGTGTCTCCCTCCAGAACATCCGCGTCGCCGTGGACCACCTGCGCCTGCGCGGCGTCCGCGACCTCGCCAAGGTCACCCTGTTCTCCGACGGCACCACCGTCTACGAGTGCACCTCGCCCGAAGAGATCGTCGATTTACTCCAGGGCGGGCAGGGCGTGTTCGGCATCGCGGTCAGCGGGGCGATGCAGGAGATCAGCGGCACCATCCACGAGTTCCCGGCCGAGCGGGCCGACGGCGGCGTGATCGAAACCGTCACTCCGGACGAGCTCACTCAGCGCCGTAACGCACGTCGCACCGGCTGATCATGAAGCCGCGCGAGCGGCAGGGTAGGCTCACTTCCGCGGTCGACGAATCCGCGCGGGAGAGTCCGAGCCGATAACAGCTCGGCGCCGAAGGAGCAAGTCCTCCCCGGAACCTCTCAGGCACCCTGGACCGCGCGGACGAGACGCCTCTGGAAAGTGAGTCGCCAGGTCACCACCTGGCGGCCCCGCCGACGGTGCAAGCCCGAATCAACCCACGGGCGAAACTCTCAGGCGCCCCCGCGGGGGGTACGGACAGAGTGGGGAGGGCCAGGACAATCCGTCCCGGCCCCACCCCCGCGTCTTGGGAGGTCCCCGATGGAGCCCGTTTCACTGGCCGCTCTCGAATCCGGAACCCCTTTCGCGGACCGGCACATCGGTCCTGGCGCCGAAGACCTCGCACGCATCCTCGACGTCGTCGGCGTCGCCTCTCTCGACGAGCTCGCCGAGCGGGCCGTTCCCGCGTCGCTGAGGGAGTCCGCGACACCGCCGGAGCTGCCGCCACCCGCCACCGAGACCGGCGCGCTCGCCGAACTCCGCGCCCTGGCCGCGCGTAACCGGCCGATGACGCAGATGATCGGCCTCGGCTACCACGACACGGTGACCCCGCCGGTGATCCGCCGCAACGTGCTGGAGAGCCCGGCCTGGTACACCGCGTACACGCCGTATCAGCCGGAGATCTCGCAGGGCCGTCTCGAAGCGCTGCTCAACTTCCAGACCATGGTCGCCGACCTGACCGGCCTGCCGATCGCCAACGCGTCGATGCTGGACGAGGCGACGGCGGCGGCGGAGGCGATGACGCTGGTCCGCCGGGCGGGCAAGGCGAAATCGAACCGGTTCGTGGTCGACGAGGACACCCTGCCCCAGACGATCGAGGTCCTGCGCACTCGCGCCGAACCGCTCGGCATCGAGCTGGTGACCGCCGACCTGTCCCAGGGCATCACCGGACTGGGCCTCGGTGGCGACTTCTTCGGGGTGCTGCTGTCGTACCCAGGGGCTTCGGGCGCCGTCCGCGAATGGGACCACACCATCGCCGAGGCCAAGGCACTGGGCGCGGCCGTGGTGATGGCCGCGGATCCGCTCGCGCTGACCCTGCTCCGGCCGCCGGGCGAGCTCGGCGCCGACGTCGCGATCGGCTCGACGCAGCGGTTCGGCGTCCCGATGGGCTTCGGCGGCCCGCACGCGGCGTACCTCGCTGTCCGGCAAGGTCTCGAACGGCAGTTGCCGGGCAGGCTGGTCGGCGTGTCGAAGGACGCGGACGGCGCGCCCGCGTACCGGCTCGCGCTCCAGACCCGCGAACAGCACATCCGCCGCGAGAAGGCGACGAGCAACATCTGCACCGCTCAGGTGCTCTTGGCGGTCATCGCGTCGATGTACGCGGTGTACCACGGCCCCGAAGGACTGCGTGCCATCGCGAGCCGCGCGCACCGGATGGCCACCGTGCTCGCGGCGGGGCTCGCCGAAAGCGGTGTCGACGTCGTGCACTGCGAGTTCTTCGACACCGTGAAGGTCTCCGTCCCCGGCCGCGCGGCGGTCGTCGTCGGCACGGCGCGGGAGCTCGGGGTCAACCTGCGGCTCGTGGACGCGGACCACGTCGCCGTCGCCTGTGACGAGACGACGACCCGCGAGCACCTTTCCTTGGTGTGGAAGGCTTTCGGCGTGGCGGTGTCCGATGTGGACTCGCTCGACGCCGACACCGCCGACGGCTTCCCGCCGGATCTGCGCCGTACGAGCGACTACCTGACCCATCCCGTCTTTCACGCGCACCGCTCGGAGACGGCGCTGCTGCGGTACCTGAGAGCGTTGTCCGACAAGGACGTCGCACTCGACCGGAGCATGATCCCGCTCGGCTCGTGCACGATGAAACTCAACGCCACGGCGGAAATGGAGCCGATCACCTGGCCCGAGTTCGCCGGTCTGCACCCGTTCGCGCCCGCCGAAGACGCCGCCGGACTCCTCACGATCGTGAAGGACCTGGAGCGGTGGCTGGCCGGCATCACCGGCTACGACGCCGTTTCCCTGCAACCGAACGCCGGGAGCCAGGGCGAGTTCGCGGGGTTGCTGGCGATCCGGGCCTATCACCGGGAACACGGGAACGCGGCGCGTGACGTCTGCCTGATCCCGTCGAGCGCGCACGGGACGAACGCGGCCAGCGCGGTCATGGCGGGAATGCGGGTTGTCGTCGTGAAATGCGACGACGAGGGCAACATCGACCTCGGCCACCTCAAGTCCACAGTGGACGAGCACGCGGACGACCTGGCCGCGATCATGATCACCTATCCGTCGACGCACGGCGTCTACGAGGACACCGTCCGCGAGGTCTGCGCACTGGTGCACGACGCGGGCGGCCAGGTGTACGTCGACGGCGCGAACCTCAACGCCCTGATCGGGGTCGCGCAGTACGGCAGGTTCGGCGCCGACGTCTCGCATCTCAACCTGCACAAGACCTTCTGCATCCCGCACGGCGGAGGCGGGCCGGGCATCGGGCCGATCGGCGTCCGCGCGCATCTGGCGCCGTACCTGCCGAACCACCCGCTGCAGCCGGACGCCGGACCGGCCACGGGCGTGGGCCCGATCAGCGCCGCGCCCTGGGGGAGCGCGTCGATCCTGCCGATCTCCTGGGCCTACGTCCGGATGATGGGCGCGGAGGGCCTGAGGCGTGCGACGCTGACCGCGGTCGCGAACGCCAACTACGTCGCCAAGCGCCTCGCGGAGCACTATCCGGTGCTGTACTCCGGGCACGACGGCCTGGTGGCGCACGAGTGCATCCTCGACCTCCGCGCGCTCACGAAGCGGGCCGGCGTCACCGTCGACGACGTCGCCAAACGGCTCGCCGACTACGGCCTCCACGCGCCGACGATGTCCTTCCCCGTCGCGGGAACCCTCATGGTCGAGCCCACCGAGAGCGAGGATCTCGGCGAACTCGACCGGTTCTGCGACGCGATGATCGCGATCCGCGGTGAGATCGAGAAGGTCGCGGCGGGGGAGTGGCCGGTGGAGGCGAGCCCGCTGCGGAACGCCCCGCACACCGCGCGCTGTCTCGCGGGTGAGTGGGATCGTCCGTACAGCAGGGAGATCGCGGTCTTCCCGGCCGGCTTCGGGGCGGCGAAGATCTGGCCTCCGGTGCGGCGGATCGACGGGGCCGCGGGGGACCGCAACCTCGTCTGCTCCTGCCCGCCGCCGGAGGCCTTCGCGTGAGTGTCAGCCGGGCATCTTGTCGAGAAAGCCCAGCACCTGCTTGATCCGCCCGTCCTCGACGGTGATGACGTCGAAACCGATCGCCAGCGGCTCCTCCGCGCCCTCCGGGCCCAGGTACCACTGGAACCGAGCGATGTCGTGGTGCGCGTCGGGTGCCGTGGGCAGGCTGAACCTCAGGCCCGCGAACTGGGCCTGCGCCCCGGCGATGAAGCCGTCGACACCGCCGTGGCCGGTGACGGCGCCGAGCGGGTCGGTGTAGACGGCGTCCTCGGTGAACACTTCGGCGATGAGCGCGCGGCGCTTGTCCGCGTCGGTCTCGTTCCACACGGCGATGTACTGCTCGGCGACGCGCTGGATGTCCGACATGGTGTCCTCTTTCGTTGGTGGGTAACCGATGAGGCAACTCTGTCGGCCGGAGGCGGATCCCGTCGATTACGCGGGAGGTAATGGCGGCGCGGCACCCGCGGTGCGTAGGTTCGTGATCGTGACGACCACAGTGACCGCGAGCCGCGCCGGGCGACCCGTCGGCGAACTCCTGCGGGAATGGCGCGACCGCCGCCGGATCAGCCAGCTCGACCTCGCCATCTCCGCGGAGATCTCCACCCGGCATCTGAGCTTCGTGGAGACCGGCCGGTCCAAGCCCAGCCGGGACATGGTGCTGCGGCTCGGCGAACACCTGGAGGTGCCTTTGCGGGAACGCAATCAGCTGCTTTTGGCGGCGGGTTACGCGCCCGCCTACGCCGAGAGCGGCCTGGGAGCCCCGGAGATGGCGGCGGTCCGCAAGGCGGTCCGTCAGCTGCTGACCAGCCACGAGCCGTACCCGGCCGCCGTCGCCGATCGCTGGTGGAACCTGGTCGACGCCAACGCGAGTGTTTCGATCATGACCGACCTCGTCTCGCCGACCCTCATGACGCCGCCGGTCAACGTCCTGCGGCTGACGCTGCATCCCGAGGGGATGGCGCCGCATGTGCTGAACCTGGGGGAGTGGCGTGCCCACCTGCTCGGCAGGCTGCGGCGGCAGGTGACCCAGACGGCCGATCCGGTGCTGACCGATCTCCTGGAGGAACTGCTCGCCTATCCCTGCGCGGACCCCGTCCCCGAGGTGGAGGTCCCCGGACCGGGTGACATCTTCGTCCCGTTGCGGCTGCGGCACGAGGGCGCCGATCTCACGTTCTTCAGCACGGTCTCCACTTTCGGTACGCCGTTGGACATCACGGTCGCCGAGCTGGTGATCGAATCCTTCTTCCCCGCCGACGCGGACACGGCGGAGCATCTGCGCGCCTACGCGGCCCGCGGGATGGAATGATGCGGGACAAGAAGCCCTGCGACAGAGCCCAGTGAGGATTCTTCATCCATGGCCGTGCCTTCCGTCGTCCTGAACAACGAGGTAGCCATCCCCCAACTCGGTTTCGGTGTCTGGCAGGTGCCCGCGGGCGACACGGCCAAGGTCGTCCGGACCGCCATCGAGGCCGGGTACCGCAGCATCGACACCGCCGCGTCTTACGGGAACGAAGCCGGTGTCGGCGAGGCGATCCGCTCGGCGGGGGTGCCCCGCGACGAACTGTTCATCACCACGAAGCTGCCGAACCCGGCGCACGGCTACGACGAGGCGCTCCGGGCGTTCGACGCGAGCCTCGCGCAGCTCGGCCTGGACCGCATCGACCTGTACCTGGTCCACTGGCCGATGCCGACGCGCGGGAAGTACGTCGAAACCTGGCGGGCGCTGGAAAAGCTCTACGCGGACGGCCGCACGCGAGCCATCGGCGTGTCGAACTTCCACGTCCCGCATCTGCGGCGGCTGTTCGGCGAAACCGGGATCGTGCCCGCGGTCAACCAGGTCGAGTTGCATCCCCGGCTCCAGCAGAAGGCGCTGCGGGAGTTCCACGCCGAGCACGGCATCGTCACCGAGGCGTGGAGCCCGCTGGCGCAGGGGTCGCTGCTCTCGGACGCGACGCTGACCGCGCTCGCCGCCAAGTACGGCAAGAGCCCGGCCCAGCTGGTGCTGCGCTGGCATCTGCAACTCGGCACGGTGGCCATCCCGAAGTCCGTGACCCCGTCCCGGATCCGCGAGAACCTCGACGTCTTCGACTTCGAACTGGCCGAAGACGATCTCGCCGCCCTCTCCGAGTTCGACGACGGCACTCGCACCGGCCCGGACCCGGACACCTTCGACCTGATCTGAGTAACGTGAAGGCCCCCTTCCTTGCGCCTGGCGCAGGGAAGGGGGCCTTCACGTACTTCCGGGTG
>NZ_JBHXJK010000157.1:0-17599 GCF_042723255.1 Amycolatopsis thailandensis | reverse complement strand
ATCAGGCACGGGACTCGGTGTTCCGCCCCTGATCACGCGAGTCCCGGCCCCGATCACGTGAGTCACGTCTCCAAGCACGCGAGTCCCGTGTCTGATCACGCGAGAGTCGGTTCGCGCCACCTGGCACCTTCAGTCCTCCCAGAAAGTGGGAACTCTCGCCCGGCTTGTGGACGCCCGGGGAGAGCGTGTGCCATGATGCGTCCGTGACCTCCTGCACCATCATTATCGCCGAGCGCGCCGGATAACAGCTCCACAAGAGCCCCCGGCGCGCAACCTCTCGCACCCATGCGGGAGGTTTTTTTGTTGCCTGAACCAGTTTCACCACCACCACGAGGAGTTCCCCGTGACCCGCAAGGAGCCCGCCGATACACCGCTCGGCGACGCTTTCCACCTGTACGACACGACGTTGCGCGACGGCGCGCAGCGCGAGGGGATCTCCTACTCCGTCACGGACAAACTGGCGGTGGCGAGGCTGCTCGACGATCTCGGGGTCGGGTTCATCGAAGGCGGATGGCCGGGCGCGCTGCCCAAGGACACGGAATTCTTCTCCCGCGCCGCTTCGGGTGAATTGAAACTGAACCACGCTGCCCTCGTCGCCTTCGGCGCGACGCGGAAAGCGGGAACCACCGCGGACCAGGACAAGCAGGTGCGGGCCCTGCTCGATTCCCAGGCCCCGGTGATCACGCTGGTGGCCAAATCGGATCTCCGTCACATCGAGCGCGCGCTGCGGGTCGACGTCGACGAGGCGTGCGAGATGGTGCGCGACACCGTCGCTTTCCTCGTCGGCGAAGGACGTCGCGTATTCCTTGACGCGGAACACTTTTTCGATGGCTACGCGTTCTCCCCGGACACCGCCCTGAAGGTGCTCGACGCGGGAATGAACGCGGGCGCCGACGTCGCCGTGCTGTGCGACACCAACGGCGGCCAGCTGCCGCTCGGCCTCGCGGAAACCGTCCGCGAGGTCAAGGAAAGGACCGGATTCCGGCTCGGAATCCATTGTCAGGACGACACTTCCTGCGCGGTGGCGAACTCCGTCGCCGCCGTGCAGGCCGGCGTGACGCACGTCCAGTGCACCGCCAATGGTTACGGCGAACGGGCGGGTAACGCCGATCTGTTCGCCGTGACCGGGAATCTGGTGACCAAGCTCGGAATGGAGGTCCTCCCGACCGGAGGCGCCGCCGAGCTCACCCGGGTCTCCCATGCCCTTGCCGAAATCGCCAACCTCGCCCCCTACACCCACCAGGCTTACGTAGGGGCGTCGGCCTTCGCCCACAAGGCGGGACTGCACGCGAGCGCGATCAAGGTGGATCCGTTGCTGTACAACCACATCGATCCAGCTTCTGTCGGCAATGACATGCGGGTACTGGTCACCGAGATGGCCGGCAGGGCCAGCCTGGAGCTCAAGGGACGTGAGCTCGGGGTCGACCTTGCCGGCCAGCCCGAGGCGCTGACGAGCGCCGTCCGCAAGGTGAAGCGGCTCGAATCCGAAGGCTGGTCCTTCGAGGCCGCGGACGCTTCACTGGAACTGCTCCTGCGGCGGGAGGTCGACGGCCCGCAGAGCGACGTCCTCGACGAACCGCCGTTCGAACTCGAGTCGTACCGGGTCGTCCTGGACCACCGCTCCGACGGCCAGGTCGTCTCCGAGGCGACGGTGAAAGTGCACGTCGGCGGGCAGCGCGTGATCGCGACCGCCGAGGGCAACGGCCCGGTGCACGCGCTCGACGCCGCGCTGCGCGAGGCGCTCAGCCCGCATCTGTCCTGGTTGGACAGTGTGGAGCTGGCCGACTACAAGGTGCGGATCCTGCCCGGCCATCCGGGCACCGACGCCGTCACGCGCGTGCTCGTCGAGACCAGCGACGGCGAGCGGGAATGGACCACCGTCGGCGTGCACGGCAACATCGTCGAAGCGAGCTGGCTCGCGCTGTGCGACGCGCTCGTGCACAAGTCTCTTTCCGAGACCGGGAAACCCTGACGCAGCACGCGATCGAACGACGGCGGTAGGTGAAAATCCGCCTGTCGGCGGTGTTTGGCGGTCGCACCCCGCCGCTAGCCTGAACAGTGGCCTGCAAGGGGACAGGTGTCGTCTCGCCTGCGACCGGTCGAGCGTGCCTGCCGAGGATCGGGGGCACGTGTGGCGAGGCGAGATGACCGGCTGCCGAGGGAAACCGACTTCACCCGGCTGAAGTGGGTCAAGAGTTCGCAGAGCACCAATGGGGACAAAGCGAACTGCGTCGAGGTCTCGGGCACACCTGCGGCCATCCTCATCCGTGACTCGAAGGTGCCTTCCGTCGCTCTCGGGTTCACTTTCGCTGCCTGGAAGGCCTTCCTGGAGCACTCTCGGGATCACTGAACAATTCACCCGATTAACCTGTTGCTGGATCAAATTATTGCGATATGCCGCGTTTGCTGTGCCTGAAAAATCGGAAATCGCACTTTCGGGCTATGGCTTGCGGGTTTGCACAGTGCTGTCTGGCTTAAGGCCAGGTTGAGTTCTGCACTTGTCAAGATGATTGCAAGCATCCTTGCTACTATCATTCTGCCACGTGGCAGAGTGACAGAATCGGGGAGGATGTAGATGACGAGGGCCCAGACTCCGGTGAACAGCCAGAGGCGCTTGCTGGCTGCTGTTCGGGAGGCCCGCGACGCGCTGAGGCTGACCCAGAAAGAGGTCGCGGACGCCCTCGACTGGTCGGTGTCGAAGCTCATTCGCATCGAGAACGGCTCGGTCGGCCTTTCCACGACCGATTTGAAGGCTCTGCTCCTGCACTACGGCATCACCGACCGCGACCGGGTCGAGACCTATGTGCGCTTGGCGAAGGAGAGCAAGCAGCCCGGCTGGTGGGACGAGTACCGGCGGACCTTCAAACCGGAGTTCGTCCGGTTCCTGGGCCTGGAGGCCTCGGCGGTGCTCATCCGGCAGTTCCACCTGCTCCTCGTACCCGGCCTGCTTCAAGTACCCGAGTACATCCGATCGCTCATGGTGAAGGGGCGGAACACGCCCGAGGAGATCGAGCGGGGTATCGAGGTGCGCCTCACCCGGCAAGGACGCCTGCGCGACGAGGAGTTCCAGCACTTCTTCATCCTGGACGAGTCGGTTCTGTACCGGCGGGTCACCGACGACGCCGGATGGCGGTCCCAGCTCGCGCACCTGCGGGAAATGGCCAAACTGCCCAATGTGACCTTGCGGATCGTCCCGTTCAAGGCCGGGTACCTGCCCGGGATGCGGAGTTCGTTCGAGCTCCTGGAGCTGTCCGATCAGGAGAACGACTATTTCGTGACGGTCGAGCAGCCCGCCGGTGACGTCTACTTCGACGAGGCCGTCGGAGCCGACAAAGGCGCGGAGTATCTGGAGATCTTCTACCGGCTCGAAGAGGTCGCGTTGCCGCCCGAGGAGACCCCGCGGGTGATCGACAAGGCGCTGGCAAGGCTGGAGGAAGAATGAGATAGCCCGCTGTGAAAAGGGCGGCTTCTGCTGGCACAGAAGCCGCCCGAGTGGCAATACCCACAGGACTCACCGTGTCGCGAGGCGTGGACGTACTGCCGGATCGCCAGCATACGACCTCATCGCCTCCTGAGGCTGCCCCCGTCCCGGTGGCCGTCGTCGTTCACCTGTCCGAGGGGCAGGCGCCCGGCGACGGCGGACCAGGGGCCGCGAATGCCTTGTCCGACGAAGCTGCAGGATGCACGCTTCGTGCCTGGAGGATCCATATGAGGGTCTTTATCAGCTACGCCCACGACACCCAGGGCAGGAAGGTCGCTCAAGCGCTGGCCGATGCCCTGCGGAAGCGCGGGGTCGACGTTCTCTGGGACCGTGACCTCCCCGAGGGGAATCCGGTCTCCCTGCCGGAGTGGATCGTCACGTCCGTGACGGCCTATCCGGTGCTTTGCGTCTTGTCGCCCGACTACGTGCTCCGCTTCGGCGCGGGCGACGGCACGGCCGCCCGCAAGGGCACCCTGTTCGAAAGCCGTGTTCTTCAGCGCCGGATCTACGACCACACGGATCCGGGTGGCTGCCCGGTCATCCCGGTCGCCGGTCTCGGCTTCTCCGCCGACCTCGCCCCGGTCGTGCTGAAGAACCTGGTGATCTCACGGTTCGACGCGGAGACCGAGGACGGCCTGGAGCAGATCGTCCGCCGCTTGCTCGCACTGCGGCCCGCACCTGTCCCGGCAGGGCCGATCGCCGCGTCGGTTCAGGTCAGCGGGGAAATGACGCTCGTGCAGGATCTCGAAGCGGTCGCGCCGACCTCGGCCATCGGCCCCGCACTGGTCCACGACTGGCTCGCCGCCGTGCCCGGGCTCGACCGGGCCGCGCTGCTCCGGGCCTTGCCCGCGGTCGAGCGGATCATCAAGGCGGCAGGCGACACGGAGGCGATGCGCCAGATGACCGACTGCTGCCTCCGTGCCCTGCCGGACCGTTCCCCGGCGGCAGGCGACCGGCGGGCCCGGGCCTGGCTCCTCATCCGGTGCCAGGCGTGGCATCTCCACCGCAGGCACGAACTGACGGCCGCCGTGTCCACTGTGGACGAAGGCATTCGGCTGGCCAAGGAATGCGGCGACGGCGGGCTGGTCGCCTCCGGGAAACGGCTGCTGGCGACGCTGCACTGCGAGCTGGCCGAGGTCTCCTCGCCCTACGCGCGCAGGCACCATCTGGCCCTGGCGGTCGAGAACGCGAGGGCGGCGAGCGCGATGTTCGACGCGCTGGATCCCGCCGGGGACGAGTACGGGGCTTGCCGGAACGTCCTGGCGGGAATCTGGTTCACCCGATACCGGCTGGACAGGCGGCGCTCGGCGCTGAAGCTGGCGAACAAACTGGCCGCGCAGGCGGTCGGCTATCTGCCGAAGGACAGGGCCCGCGAGTACCACGAACTGGTGATCCTGCGGGCGCGGATCTGCATCGCCCGCGGTGAACTCCCAAGAGCGAGGGGACTGATCGACAAGGCGCTCGCGTCGCTGGCGGACCACGCCGGTGACGGCGCGTCCTACACGGAGCTTCTGGGAGCCGCGCATCTGGCGCGGGCCGAGTTGAGGCTCAAGGAGAACGGTCGCGACGCCCTGGTGAACGCGGCGAGGGAAGTCAGTCTCGCGCTGGGGTTCTTCGACGAGATCTCGCTGCCTTACGCGTCCGCGACCTGCCGATGGCTCTTGGCCAAGCTGGTGCCGGAGACGGCGGGCGTCGAACGTGGAGACGTCCGTATCTGCGAGCGTCTGTTCGCCGATTCCCGCGTCCGGCTGCTCGGGCTGGAGGAGCGGAGCCGCCGTATCGGGGAATGCGTCGGCGGTCGCTGGACCCGGCGGACCGAATGGAAGGAGATCGCCCGCAAACTCCACAGTCAGGTGTGAAGGGCCGCCAACCGGCCCCGGATCCGCTCGGCTTCGGGAAGGCGGTGCTGGGCGACGTAAAGCTCATACGTTCGCTGGAAGTGCTCCGTCGCTTCGTCGAGCCTGCCGCTGGAGAACTGCGCTTCCGCGAGGTGTTCGGTCACCTCCGCGGCGAAGAACCTGTTGTCCTGCCCGAGGGTCAGTTCCAGTGCGCGTGAGTAGGAGCGCTCGGCCTCCAGGGGAAGCCCGGCGCTCCGGGCGATGGAGCCGAGATTGTCCAAGGTGACCGCCGCGCCGCTGCCGTTGCCGTGTTTTTCGTGCAGGGAAAGGGCTTTCGTCGCGTACTCGCGCGCACGTTCATGATCGCCCGCTTCGGTGTGACGCCGGGCGAGCGCGTTCAAGGCGTGGGCCTCGCCGATCTGGTTTCCGGCCCGGCGGTACAACTCGAGCGCCTGTTCCGAGTGCCACCGGCTGTTCCGCCGATCCGCGCGGTCCGCGTGCGCACGGGCGAGATCGTGGTGGGTATGGGCCTGTTCCTCGGGGCCCGTCGCCAGCACGAGGGCACGGGAAAGCCAGGTGAGTGCTTCGTCGAGCAGGCCCGCGCGAGTGCACGCCCGCCCCAGTTGCCGTTGCGCGAGCACGCTCATGACAGGTGAGCCGAGGCGCTCCGCCGCGTCGGCACCGAGCCGCGAGGTCTCGACGTTGTCATGGATCAAGCCCTGTCTGTACTGGTAGGTGTCCAGCGCACGGGCGAACCACCACACCTGCGCCGGCAGGTTTTCGGCGGCGGCGAGCCGTTGTACGGCGCACAGGGTTCGGTGTTCCGCGCCGAGCCACTCCATCGCGGCCGCTTCACCGGCGAATTCGAGCGGTTTGACCCCGCTTTCGGCGATCGGGGGTGCCACTCCGGCGCGGTGTGGGTACAGCAGCCGATCGGCGTGTAACGCGGTCAGCAGGTAGAAGTCGGCGATGCGCCGCCTCGCCGCGATGAGCTCGCCCGGCGCGTCGACATGCTCCGCGAGTTCGCCCGCGTAGCGGTGCACGAGGTCGTGCATCCGGTAGCGCTTCGGCGAATGCTGGCGCAGAAGGCTTTTGAGGTCCAGGGACCTGAGGAGGGCGGTCGTCCGCGCGCTGCTCAGCGCCAGCAGGCTCCCCGCGGCGGCCTCGTCGAACTCGGGCAGGGGGAGGAGGCCGAGCAGCCGGAATCCGCCGGCGTCGTCGAGCCCCAGGCCGCGGTACGACCAGGAAAGAACGGTCCGCAGGTCGGCCGATCCGTCACCGGCATCGAAGGCATCCAGACCGTCGCCACTGCTCCGCAGTTCTTCGGCGGTCACGGACAAGGGGAGTCCGGGTCTGCTCGCCGCGCGTGCCGCGATCAACGACACGGCCAGCGGCAGCCCCGAGGATCGGGCGAGCAGGAGGTCCGCGGCCTCCGGTTCGGCGGCCACTTTCTCGGCCCCGAGCTGCCGGATCAGCAGGTCCCGGGCCTCCGCCGCCGACAGCACGTCGAGCCGGACGGACGTCGCCCCGCGCAGCCGGAGTCCGGCCAGATTCGCCCTGCTGGTCACCAGGACGGCGCAGGAACGCGTGCCGGGCAGCAGCGGCGCCACCTGCGGCAGGTCAGCGGCGTTGTCGAGGACGACGAGTACCCGTTTCCCGGCCAGCACACTGCGATACAGCGCCGCGGCGGACTGTTCGCCTGCCGGGAGGGCTCCGGGCGCGGTCCCCAAGGCCATGAGGAAGGAGTGCAGCACGGACAGCGGGGACGGCGGCTCGGACGGCCGGTCGAAGCCGCCCAGATCGGTGTAGAGCTGGCCGTCGGGGAACCGGTCGAGGTGCTGGTGCGCCCAGTGCAGCGCGAGTGCCGTCTTCCCCACACCGCCCGGCCCGCCGATGACCACCACGGACGCCGGATCGGCTCGCGGGTCCAGCGTCTCGGTCAGGACCGTGGTCTCGGCCTGGCGGCCGATGAGCCACGGCGAGGGAAGGGGCAGCTGGCGCGGGACGATCCTCGGATCCGGGGGATACGCGTCGACCTTCATCTCGCGGCCTTCCCCTCGCCCGCCGTGCGTCGTCCTGGTCTCCGATGGTCGCGCTTGCCTCGCGGGCACACAGCGCCTGGACGGGTGCACTTCGGCGGCTTTCGGTGTATCCGCGCGGACCCGCTCGTGATCGGCACACGTAAGGTGGACGGCGTGCGTCTAGCCCGAATTGCTCATCCCGGTGGTGTCGCGTTCGCTTCGATCGAAGGGGACGGCGACGACGCCCAGGTACTGGAAATCGCCGAGCACCCCTTCGGCAACAACCCCAACTTCACCGGCAAACGCTGGCCGCTGGCCGACGTCCGCCTGCTCGCACCGATCCTGCCGTCGAAGGTGATCGCGGTCGGCCGGAACTACGCGAAGCACGCGGCCGAGTTCGGCAACGAGATCCCGACGGACCCGATGCTGTTCATCAAGCCGTCGACCACGGTGGTCGGCCCGAACGTGCCGATCCGCCGCCCGCGCGGCGTCGGCCGCGTCGACTTCGAGGGTGAGCTGGCGATCGTCATCGGCCAGCCGGTCAAGAACGTGCCCGCCGCCCGCGCGGCGAGCGCGATCCTCGGCTACACCGTGGCGAACGACGTCAGCGCGCGTGACCTGCAGAAGTCCGACGGTCAGTGGGGCAGGGCGAAGGGGTTCGACACCTTCTGCCCGCTGGGCCCGTGGATCGAGACCTCGCTCGACCCGGCCGATCTCGCGCTCAAGTCCGAGGTGGACGGTGTGCTCAAGCAGGACGGCCGGACGTCGGACCTGGTGCACAAGATCCCCGAGCTGGTCGAGTTCGTGTCCGGCGTGATGACCCTGCTGCCCGGCGACGTCATCCTGACCGGCACCCCCGAGGGCGTCGGCCCGATCGAAGACGGCCAGTCGGTCTCGATCACCATCGAAGGCATCGGCACCCTGACCAACCCGGTCCAGGACGTCTGACGCGTGCCATGAAAGGTCCTTTCCTTGCAAAATTTGCGAGGAAAGGACCTTTCCTAGCGTTCGGGGTCAGTCACCGGCCGGTTCCATCGCCCGCCGCGCGAAGGCCGGCGCGTGCTCGGGCCGCAGCCCCAGGCCCAGCAGCCGTGCCGGGAAATAGGACAGCACCGGGAAGCGGCTGAACAGCTTCACCATCACCGGGGGCGGGCCGTTGCGCTTGCCTTCCATGACCGGCCGCATGATGTTCTTGTGCAGCAGCCGTTGCAACCCCTGCACCAGCATCGTGGGCGCGAGACGGCGTTTGCGGACCTTCGCCAGGTCCGCCACCGACGGCCTGCCCTTCCGCAGCGGCTCCGCGAGGAGGGTGGCGGCCGCGACCGCGTCCTGCACCGCGAGGTTGATGCCGACCCCGCCGACCGGTGACATCGCGTGCGCCGCGTCACCGACGCACAGCAGCCCGTCGAGGTGCCACTTCCGCAGCAGGTTCATCTTGACGTCGAGGAACTTGACGTCGTCGGTCGTTTTCAGCTCATCCACGCGATCCGCGAACTCGGGGCAGACCTCGGCCACGCTCTCCCGGAACCATTCGATGCCCTTGGTGCGCAGGTCGTCGCCCTTCGGGCCCAGGTAGGCGACCTGGAAATAGCCCTTGCGCGGCAGCGGCACGGCGAAGCGGCGATTCCGCATCTTCGGCGTCAGCCTGCCTTCGAGTTCGCCGTCCTCGCGCGAGATCCGGAACCACCACGCGTCGAACGGGGTGTCGTACTCCTTCGGGATCAGCCCGGCCTCGCGCCGGGCCAGCGACCAGCGGCCGTCGGCGGCGATCACCAGGTCGGCGCGCAGTTCGCCGGTGGTGCCCTCGGCGGTGCGGTAGCGGACCCCGCTCACCCGCCCCTGTTCCATGATCAGCCCGGTCATCTCGGTGCTCTGCCGCAGCGTGAACGTGGGTTCCTTCGCGCCGGCGTCGGCGAGCAGGTCCAGGAAATCCCACTGCGGGACCATCGCGATGTACGGATGCGCCACCTTCAGCCTGCTCAGGTCGGCCAGGCGCATCATCGTGCCGTCCTCGGCGGGGAAGCCCGCGTAGGAGATCTCGCTGTGCGGCAGGCTGAGGAACTTTTCACCGAGGCCCAGCTCGTCGAGCAACGTCAACGTCGACGGGTGCACGGTGTCGCCGCGGAAGTCCCTCAGGAAGTCCTTGTGCTTCTCCAGCACCGTGACCTCGACACCGGCTCTGGCCAGCAGCAACCCGGCGACCATCCCCGCGGGGCCACCGCCGACGACCACGCAGTTCGTGCGTTCGTTCATCCGTCCCACCCCTTCGAAAACCCTTATTCATCACTTGTTGAATAAGGTCAGCATGCACCCGCCCGACCGGCGCGTCAAGCGCCATCCGGGGGGATACGCTGATCGGGCTATGGCCCGGATCTCACCGGTTCGCGTGCTCCCCGGCGGCCGGAAAACACCGTCCAAAAAGGACTCGATTGTCCATGAAGGACAGCGGGCGCGAAGGGGTCCTTGTGGACGGTCGGCACCTTAAGGACGGCAAGGATTTCCGGTGTCGTCACAGGGTGTGCGCGCGCCGAATCGGATCGGGTGCCAGGTATCGACATTTCACCCGGCCGGTCGCGTTAGCCGTTGCCCGGTAACTAAAACACGTCATCTCATCAACTGGGAGTAGAGTGCCCGCGCCGGAACAGAGCAGGCTTTATCACCTCATCGGCAGAGTCGCGATCGCGCTGGGTGCCCTAGCCTCACTTGGTGGATTTCGCTCTCGTGCCCCGGACCTCGTCACGAACCACGCCGGACGCTCCCGACGGAGCCCCCTGGGAGCCCCCGGAGTTACGGTTGGTGTGCCTCGACATCGATGACACGTTGATCGACTGCACGGCCGCGATCCGGCTCAGCCTTCGGGCGCTCACCGGCCAGAACGACCTTTGGCCCTTGTGGGATCTCATCACCGAAGAGCACGTCGCGCTGGTGGTCGCGGGCGAAATCGATTACGCGACCATGCATCACAAGCGTACTGAATGTTTCCTCGCCGAGATCGGCATTCTCGCCGACGAAGAGCAGGTCAGCGGCTTCGAAAGACGCCGTCGTGAAATCCTCACCCGTTCGTGGCAATTGTTTGAAGATGTCCTCCCTTGCCTGGAATGGCTGCGGGCCGCCGGTGTCCTCGTCGCGGCCGTCACGAACGCCTCGGGCACGCATCAGCGCAAGAAGATCGCCGATCTCGGCCTCGCCCGCTTCTTCGATCACGTGGCCATCGCCGGTGAACTCGGAGTAGCCAAACCGGACCCGGCGATGTTCCACTCGGTCTGCCTCGGCCTCGGCTGCGATCCCGCGCAGGCCGTCCACGTCGGCGACAAACTCGACACCGACGCCATCGGCGCCCGCGACGCCGGCCTGGGCGCCGTCTGGCTCGACCGGGACGGCATCGCCGAGCGCGCCCCAGCGGGCGTCCACACGATCTCCGGCCTCGACGAGCTCCCTGAGCTGCTCGTTTCCGAGTTCGCGAAGCTCGGTGTCCCGGCCCAGCGCGCTACTGAGACCCCCGCTTTCACGGTGCGGAACAGCGTGCTCTAGTATTTCTTCTCGTGCGGTGCTGAGCCGGTCAAGATCGGAACGGCACTTCACTGGGGTATGGTGTAATTGGCAGCACGACTGGTTCTGGTCCAGTTAGTCTAGGTTCGAGTCCTGGTACCCCAGCTGGAGAACTCTCCGGAGTGAAACACAGAGTGACCCCCCTGCGAAGGCGGGAAACCCGGTCTGGTAAGTTTCTCCACAGCAACACAGCAGGTGAACAACTGAAAAACCTCCTCTCGCAGGAGGAAGATCCTAGCCCCCGTCGTCTAGCGGCCTAGGACGCCGGCCTCTCACGCCGGTAGCGTGGGTTCGAATCCCATCGGGGGTACGTACAGCTTCCACTCAAAAAGTCTCGACCGGTTTGGTCGGGACTTTTTGCATTTCGGTGGAGGTCATCGCGTCGCTGATCCTTTCTCCTGCTTCCGCAATCGCGGGCACCTGATCTGGTGGCAGTTTAACCCCGATCGTCACTTCGTCGCCGCGGCCGTTCAAATGCACGGTGAGTTGAGTCACTTCGAAGAGCGCCTGAAGAAGGGGCTGCGGTGCTCTGGCCAAGTTGACCCGTAGACAGGGAACAGCGTCCAGGAGGCTCAGGTCCGATGGTGTGGGTGGTGCTGGAGTCTCGGTGTCTTGCGCGTCCAACTGCGCCACTTCGGCTTGAACGGTGTTCTCGCTCGCTGCCAGTTCGTTGAAACTTTGCCTCAGCGCTTTCGTGAACGGGTCGTCAGGTGCACCGTCTTGGGCTTGTCGGAGCAGGGCTTCCTAGTTTGCGTTCGATGTCGGTGAGCTGTCGTTGGAGGCGTTCTCTGTCTTCGGTGCGTGCTTGTGCGGCGCTGTCGTCCACAGTGGCCAGGTCAGCTTCCAGAATGGACGTACGGTCAGGGCCGAAGATCGTGTCGGCGAAGAAGCGGCCGACGGCGTCCAGGAGCTCGTCTTCGCGGATCCGGACCGCGGTGGGCAGATCGGCGTGTGGGTCGGCACCGCCGCAGTTGTTCTTTTGGGACCAGCCAGCAGTGTCACCGGCGCCATGAGCAGCACGGTGGTGACGTTGTCCATCACGGCGGCTCTCGCCGGAGCCGCAAACGTCGCTCCAGTCGCCTTGCTCGCGCTCCCGGTCGCCGGTAGCTTCCTGTCACCGTGATCCTGCGGAGCACTCACGCACCCGAATGGCTC
The DNA here is from genome assembly GCF_042723255.1 of Amycolatopsis thailandensis. Lineage (NCBI taxonomy): Bacteria > Bacillati > Actinomycetota > Actinomycetes > Pseudonocardiales > Pseudonocardiaceae > Amycolatopsis > Amycolatopsis thailandensis. The sequence continues at coordinate 5,555 of NZ_JBHXJK010000157.1, read as the reverse complement.
ACCTGGTGACGCTCGGCGTCCTCGGCTATCAGTGCAGGGACCTCACCACCTGATCCGCGCCTCCGGCGGACAGTGGTCCAGGCGGCTGCCGCCGGTCTCGGCCGAGTCCGCAGGTGCGCCGCCTTCGCCGCAGTTCCCGGCGTCAATCCCCCTTGCCTTGTATGAGGAAATCCGGCGGACCTCAGGAACGGTGCCGGTTGATTTCCTTTGGTGTCACCCACAGGGATGGTCGATCCGGCTACGGCCCACTCATCGGTTCGGTGGCCGCGAATTGTTCATGATCCGGATCAGAGCAGGACTGGTCTGACGAGGGTCGTGTTCGATGTTCGCCCGAGGAAAAGGAGCACGTTCGTGAGCACCATTCGTCGCCGCATCATCGTTGCCGCCGCCTTGCCCGCTGCGGCTTTCGCCCTTCTTCTGTCCGGCGCCGGCGCCGCTTCGGCTGCGCCCGCCGCATCCGCCGTGTCGGCGCCCGCCGACCACGACAACGGCCATGGTCACCACCATCACCACGGACTCGGCCTCAATCTGAATCTCAGCGTCTTGCTGGGCCTGCACGGTCACGGCATCGGCTGGGACGACGACGAGTGCGATGACCATGGTGGTCTTCTGGGCCTCGGCTGATCCAGCTCGATGGGGGCCTCGCGCAATGCTCGTGCGAGGCCCCCATAAGAAATGAGCCTCTGGCAAAGGGCGTCAGTCGATGTGGGGACTGGACCAAGCTGCCTGCCAGGTGGATACGAAAGCAGGCTGTCCGCGAAGTTCAGCCTTGCCGCCGGTGCCTCATGGTCCGGTGGACGGGGTACGCCCGATGTCGTGCGTAGCCAGGACACGGGCGGGAAGGAGATCGTACGTGTTTGGCAAACGCTATGCCGCATCGATGATCAACCGGAGTGCGGAGAATCAGCAGGACCGGCGCCGTTTCCTGCGTGCCGCCGGGGTGACCGGTCTGGGTGTGGTCGGTGCGGGCGCGCTGGGTGGCCTGACCGTTCCCGCCGCGTCCGCGGGGACCGTCCGGCAGGCGGCGGGAGAAGCGGCGGCCGAAGGGGTCAGCGACGGGGCGGTGCTCAATTTCGCGCTCAACCTCGAGTACCTGGAAGCCGAGTTCTATCTGCACGCCGTCACCGGTAAAGGGCTCGCCGACTCGCTCACCACGGGGACCGGCACCCGCGGCGGGGTTACCGGTGGCCGTGCCGTGAAATTCAAGACCAAGGCCGCGAAGCAGTACGCGCAGGAGATCGCCGGGGACGAGAAGGCCCATGTCGAGTTCCTGCGTACCGCGCTCGGATCTGCGGCGGTGAGCCGTCCGGCGATCGACCTGCAGTCCAGTTTCACCGCCGCCGCGCAGGCCGCGGGCCTTGTCCGGAAGGGACAGAGCTTCGACGCGTTCGCGTGCGAGGAGAACTTCCTTTTGGCGGCGTACTTGTTCGAGGACGTCGGCGTCACCGCGTACAAGGGCGCCGCGCCGCTGATCACCAACAAGACCTACCTCGAAGCCGCGGCCGGAATCCTCGCGGTGGAGGCGTACCACGCCGCGAACATCCGCTCCGCGCTTTACCAGCACTCCGGCGGGATTCTCGGGCTCGGTCTGCTCGGCCGTGACCTGCGGGAGGCCAGCGTCAAGCTGTCGAACGCCCGGGACAGTCTCGATGGAAAGACGGATCTCGACCAGGGTGTCGTGGACAACGACGGCCGGGCGAACATCGTGCCGACCGACGCCAACGGCATCGCTTACAGCCGTACTCCGGGCCAGGTCCTCAACATCGTCTATCTGAACCCGAAGGCCGTCACCTCCGGCGGGTTCTTCCCCAAGGGCGTCAACGGTGACGTGAACACCAGCGACCCGAACGGCTGATCACACGTCTGGCCGGTCCGGGTGTACTCCAGACCCGCCCGGGCCGGCCAGGCGAGTCCACAAGAGACACTCGGGTAAGTCAGCGTTCGTAGTACATCCGGGTGGGAACGAGTGCCCACACCACTTTTCCGGCTCCCTCCGGCCGGACGCCCCACTCGAGTGACAGATGTGCGACGAGAAGAAGCCCGTGATAGCCGGGAACCGATCGGCCTTCGGCCCTCGATTGCAGTTCCTCGGTGTCTGGGTCGTCGTCGGTGACCTCGATCAGGACACCGCGGGTCTGCCTGGTGATCCGGAGTTCTCCGGGAGTGGTGTATCGGTAGGCGTTGGCGACCAGTTCGTCGAGTACGAGCAGTACAGCGCCCAAAGGTTCTTTGCCGCGGCCGAATCCCAGGCAGTTGGCCACGGTCGACCGCACGCGGCGTTGTTCGGGGCGCTTCGCCAGGCTGAGGGTGATCTCCGCGGTCCAGGCGACGCGCTTGATCAGGCGGTCGAGTTCGAAGCTGATGTCATCCGGGAATTCTGAGTCCTCGCGCATCCCGCCCCCTGTCGACACCGGTCAACGGGTTTTCGGGACAGCACGGGAATCGGGCGGGCGGCGTCACTCGTTCGGTCGGCACGGGACGACACAGCGGGGCACCGGCTCGGCCGGCGCCCCGCTGTGTCGTGCTCGACGAGGATCAGTCGGTGATGTGCAGGTCGTTGCCGGAGCCGACGGTGAGGTGGCTCAGGTCGGCGGCGATGCCGCCGCCGAGGGCGCCGTTGCCGACGTTGCTGACGACGTCGTGGACGTCGTTGACCGAGCCGGCGTGCGAGCCGATGTCCCCGATGTGGTTGGTGACGTCGCCGACGTGGTTGGTGACGTTGCCGACGGCCGAGTCGTTCGCGACGTCGTCGAGGTGGGAGGTCACGCCGGACACCTTGCCGGCGATGTCGCCGACCCCGTGGGCGGTCACGTCGCCGACGGTGTGCTCCAGGCCGGTGTTCACGCCCAGCGTGCTGGTGAGGTCGCCGACGGTGGAGCCGACACCCTGGGTGCCGTCGATCGCCGAGTCGAGGCCGGAGACGTCCTGCAGCCCGGAAGTGAGGTTGCCGCCGTCGAGCGCGCCGGTGACGTCGCCACCGGTGACGTTGCCCGCGACGTCGCCCACAGCCCCGGTGACCGCGCCTACCGGGGCGACCTCCCCGCCGCCGATGTTGTCGATGTTGCCCGCGAGGTCGCCCGCCGCGGTGAACGGAGCGGCGGCGTTCTGCGTGATGGCGGTCATTCCGCCGACGGCGCCGAGCACGTTGTTCTCAGCGGTGGCGTCGCCGAGGGACAGGGTCTGGGTGAGAGCCTTGAGCTGCTCGATGGCACCGGCCTGTCCGGTGGTGATCGAGTCGAGGTCGAGGCCGTTCTCGCCACCGAGGGTGTTCGTGGGGGCGTAGTCGAGGACGAGCGGCAGGATCTCGTGCAGGTCCGCGCCCGAAATGTCGCCGAGACCGGCGTCGTTCAGCACCTGCTGCGGGTTGCTCCCGAAAGAGTCGCGAGCCGACGGGTCGTTGAGCAGGTTGAGCGTGAAGTCGTACAGGGACTGCGTGGGGTTCATCGACCAGGCTCTCTGTGGGGACTGCGGTTCCGTGGACGGACCGAAGTTAGGGCGAGTCCCGAGGCCGTGACATCGGGTGCTGCGCCTAAAGGTGATCTCGCGAACCACCGAGGGGGTCTCATCACCCGTTAGGGGATGTCATTCGGATGTGACCGGGGTCTCACTTGGCAACAGGGGGTCATGACGCCCATCTGCCGGGACCGCCGGTCTCGAAATCCTGATGGGTGACCGAATCCGGGGCACCGAGTCCAGGGAGGTGCTCAGCGTCATGGAGGAGCTGCTGCCGTCGCAGCTGAGAGACGTGCTGACCGCGATCGATGCCGACCCGCGGGCACCGGTGCGAGTTGTCCTGTCCGGGCCGCCCGGGTACGGGAAATCGACGGCTTTGGCCGCGGTCGCGCGTCACTATCGTGCTGCCGCCGTCACCGTCGTCTCCCGCGACGATTTGAGGACAGGGAAGCCGGCCGCTGATGCGGTGGTCCTGATCGATGACGCCGACACACTCGCGCCCGACGAGCAGGAGGTGTTGATCGATCTGGCGGCCGGGGTGTCCCGGCTCGTGGTCACGCATACTCCCGGCGCGGCGGGATTCGTGGCCGCGGAGCTGCTCACCTCGGTCACCCGGCACGTACGCCTGCCGGGCTGGACCGTGCAGGACGTGGCCCGGTTCGCGGGCAGGCCGCTCGGCCCCGAGCGAGCGGCGGCCGTCCAGCGCGCGACGGCCGGGGTACCGAGGCTGGTGGCTCGCTGCCTCGCCGCACCCGTCGTCGACGAGTTGATCGACGAATTACGGAGCGAGCTGGATCAGCTCGGCGAACAGGGAACGACCTACCTGATCGTGGCCGGTGTCGCGGGCGGCCGGGACATCGAACTGCTCGCGGTTGCCTTGGGCGGATCCCGAGACGATGTCTCGGCGGTCGTCGACCGGGTCCGGGGCGCGGGGTTGCTCGCCGCCGATGACACCGTGCCGCCGGTGGTGGCGCGGGCGGTGCGTGACCATGTCGGTGTCGATCGGATGCTGACCGTGCTGGTGCGGATGCTCGAAGCCCTGCTCGTCGCGGGGCAGCCGGTTCTGCCGATCGCTCGTGAGCTGCAGCGGCTCGGGGCCGGGGGAGCGGTCGTGAGGGAAGGGCTCGAAGCGGCGGCCGCCGAAGTGGTCCTGGACGACCCTGCCATCGCGGCCGACCTTTACGCGGCGGCGGCGCGGGGTGGCAGTTCACGGACGAGGCTGGCGCCTGCCTGGGCGCGGGCCGCAGTCCTGTCGGGGCGGCTCGACCTCGCGTTGCGGCTAGGTGACGAACTGCTCGGCTCGGCCGACCCCACGGCACGGCATCGTGGCGCGCTCGTGGTGGGGACGGTCATGGCCCGGCGCGGTGATCTCGCCCGCGGAGCGGAACTCCTGCGCTGGTCCGGCGAGCCTGGGGCGCTGCTGCTCGCGGACTTGGCGGGTGTCGCGCTCGGTGAAGTCGCAGCCGAAGAGCAGACCGCCGCCGGGACGCCTGTGCCGGCGTACGGGCATGTCGCCGGACGGTTGCTCGACGGGATCCGCGAGTCCGTCACCGGACGATCCGAGGCCGCGCTGACGACCTTGCTCGCCTCCGCGGACACCGCCGAGGCCACCGGTATGGCACATCTTCTGCCGGATTCCCCCGCCGCGCTCACCGCGACAGTGGCTCTGCACGCGGCCGAGTTCGATCTCGCCCACGGTGTCCTGACCCGCGCGGCCGCCAGCGAGCGGCACGAGCTTCTGCTGGGCTGGACCGCGATGCTCCGCGGCGACCTCGCCACGGCCGAAACACACCGTTCCACCGTGCAGGAGCAGGCCGGTCGGCTGCCACCGCGGGACGAGTTGTTCCTGCGCGCCCTCGAACTCGGACTGGCCCGCCGCGCCGACACTCCGGACGCGCCCCGGGGGAGCTGGGCCGGTGCGTACGAGGCGATGATGAGACAGTCGGCGGATCTGTTCTCCTTGCTGCCCTTGGGAGAACTGCTCATCGCGGCGGCACGGGTGGGTGAGGGCTTCCGGGTCGTCGCCCACCGTGAACGGGCCTTCGAACTGCTCACCCGGCTCGGCAGACCCATGTTGTGGTCGGCCTGGCTGGACTGGTCCG
>NZ_JBHXJK010000156.1:0-17768 GCF_042723255.1 Amycolatopsis thailandensis | reverse complement strand
CCCGAGGTCGGCGTGCGGGCGAGCGACAGAGCACGCCCTATTACCCTTACCCTTCAAGAGAACACGAATCGCCACTCACGACCACCCCGACCTGACGCGCTCTCGTGGGCGACAGTGTTGTGAAAGCCACTTTCGCAACGGTGAAGGTTGCGAAAGTGGCTTTCACAACAATTGAGGCCTGCGCGCCGATGAGCGATCGTGGCACCTATGCCTTGCCCCACAAGAGGACACTCTTTATCACTCACGGCCGTCCACGTCGGACAGTCATGTCACCACGTGCCTGAGCGAAGTCGACGGCGAGGGCCTGCCGCGTCAAGCCGTGACGAGTGACAGGCCGTAGCGCTGAAGGATCTCGTTCACCGGCTGGAACCAGGTCTCGCCGCCGGAACCGCAGTTCCCCCAGCCGCCGGAGGTGACCCCCTGGGCCTGGTCGCCGGTGATGAAGGAACCGCCGGAGTCGCCGGGCTCCGCGCAGACGTTGGTGCGGGTCATCTGGTGCACCGCGCCCTGCGAGTAGTTGATGGTTTCGTTGTGCCCCAGCACGGTGCCGCAGTGCCAGTGTGTCGTCGAACCCGACCGGCACACCGAAGTGCCGACGGGCGCGACCCACGATCCCCGGACCAGCGCGTCGCTCACCGTTCCCCAGCCGAGGACGACCGGCGCGGTCCACCAGCCGTTGCCGATCCGGATGAACGAGTAGTCGTTGTCGGGGAAGGAAGAACCGGCGAAGGTGCCCATGGCCGAGCCGTCCCAGCCGACGACGGAGCTGCCCGTGCCGCCGCAGTGACCGGCGCTGACGAAGCCGCCCTGGACGGAGAATCCGATCGAGCAGCGGGTGTTCCCGTTGATGTAGTACGGGTCGCCGCCGACGGTGCCCGCCGCGAACGGCTGGGCCTTCGGCGCGGTGACCACGGTGACCGGACCGGCCTTGCGGGCCCGTGCGAGGAAGTCGTCGACCTCGGAGCCGTGCGCGCCGGGTCGCAGGGCTACGACGACACTGCCGCTGCGCGAGTCGGCACGCCAGCCGCTGACGGCGGCGGGGGCGGGCCGATTCCCGGCCGACAAGTCGATTTCCGCCTTCGCCGCGTCGAGTTCGGCGGCGCTGATCGTGGCGGTGGTCGGCTCGGCACCGGCCTGCCGGACGGCGGAGGCCGCGGCGGGATCGGTGACCCCTACGACGAGTTTGCCGCGCGCCGGGTCGAACCAGGCGCCGCCGAACGCCGCGCCGGCGGCCTGTCGCGCCGCGGGCAGCACGCGTGAGGCGGTCATTTCCTGGGTGAGCCGGGTCGAGGCCTGCGCGGCGGTGAGCCCCAGGTCCCGCTGCATGGCGGCGAGCAGTCCGGGGGAAGCCTGCGCGATCGGGGCGAGGGCGGCGGAAGCGAGACTCGCGGTCAGGACGGCGGCGCCGCCGAGTGCCAGGGCGATTCTTCGACGCATGGTGACTCCTCCAAGGCCGGGGGAAAGAAACACACTGCCCGCCGAGTGTGCGGCCGGAGGTTCGGGAATGGCGAGAAATGTCCGGTCTTCTGTCCGAAATTAACAAGAGTAAACGACTTCGAACGGTAGGGGGTCGGCCGCGTCTCGTTGGGCCGCTTGGCCTAGGCGGCGGCCGGCCGGACGACAACCTCGCTCAACTGAGCGGAAGCGGGCTGACGTTCAAGCCGGCCGCCCCCGGCGTGTGCGCGCCGAGTGGGCTGTCCATCGCCACGCTGGTTTCCTGAAGCCGCGATTACCGGCGTGGCAATAATCCGCTCGGGAAATCGTCGCCGAATGACAAGAACAATCGGAACCGGTTCGCCTGAATCGATACGAGCGCGATGGTGTGTTGTTGACCGGATCCCGGCGTCGTAACGTTTTTTCCGGCATTCGCCTTTCCTTTCCGAATTCCCGACCGGAGGATTTCCATGACGCGCTTTTCGTCCCTGAGACCCTTTACCCGGATCGCCGCCGCACTCGTCTTCGCCGGAGCCATGGTCACCTTGCCCACGGGCGCCGCCTCCGCCGCTCCGCTGCCCGGGCCGGTGACCAAGAACCTGACCTTCACCTGCGAAATGCCGCTCATCGGAGCGCGTCAGGTCACCGCCGCCGTGACGGCGACCTTCCCCGACGCCGTGGCCGCCGGCTCGCCGATCGACGTCACCGGCTTTTCGGTCGCGGTCTCCCTCGACGGCGACATCGTGTCCGCGCTGAACCTGATCGGCGCGGCGACCATCGACGGAACCGCGTCGGCGAACGTCGGCGTCGACTACAACGGCACCGAACTCGGTGTCACGCTCAACGGCCTGGGTTTCCCGGTCACCGCCGTGCCGCAGGACGGCCCGCTGGGGATCGTCATCACCGGCCCGATCCCCGGGCTCACCGTGAAGAAGCCCGGGTCGATCGCCTTCACCGTGGGCGGCGGCTTCACCGGCAAGGTCACGCCGAAGCGGGCGGACGGGACGCCGACGGACCTCGGCACCTTCGACCTGCCGTGCGGCATGGATCCCGGTCAGGACGCCTCGCTCGCGACCGTCACCGTGAACTGACCTCCCGCCACGCCGGCCCAAGTACATGAAGGGGTCCTTCACGGAGCCAGGCGCAAGGAAGGGGGCCTTCATGTACCTCAGCTGAGGCGCACGACCAAACGGCCGACGGCAGCGATGGTCCCTTGCGCTTCTGGGTCCCCTTCCGTGAAGGCCTCCTTGCTTACTCTGAAGGTAGGGAAGGAGGCCTTCACGGACCTCGGAACACCACGCGACCCGGCCCCGGCGGACGCCCGCCGGGTCCAGTAGGTTGCGGGACATGACCGCGTCGCCGGTGGAAGTCCCGGACCAGGTGCTGCGCACCTCGATCGTCGAGCGGTTGTTCGCTCGCGAAACCGACCAGCGACCACTGTTCACGCATCAGGACCACAGCGCCGGGGTGGACGACACGGTGACCTGGGCGGAGTTCGCCTCCCGGGTGCGCGTGGTCGCGGGAGCGCTGCGCGAGGTCACACAGCCGGGTGATCGGGTCGCCGTGCTCACCGGCCAGGACCTGAATTACCCCCTGGCGTTCTTCGGCGCCCTCGCCGCCGGGCTGGTGGCCGTCCCGTTGATGGCTCCCGCGAGCCCGTCCCAGCGAGGCAGGCTCACCGGCGTGCTGGCGGATTGCGGCGCGCGGGTCTGGCTGACCTCTTCGGCCGCCGCCGCGAAGGTGCGCGAAGCCGGGACGCCCGACCACCTGATCGCTGTCGACGAACTCTCCGGACCGGGCGTCGATCCGCTTCCGGTCGACCCCGAGAGCCCCGCGTACTTGCAGTACACGTCCGGGTCGACGCGAGAGCCCGCCGGTGCCGTGATCCCGCACCGGGCGGTCGCCGCCGCCTGCTGGCAGGCGAGTCACGCGTACGCCGTCGACGAGGGCACGACGTGCGCCGGCTGGATCCCGTTCTTCCACGACATGGGCTTGATCCAGCTGCTGTGCCTGCCGGTTCACGCGGGCGCCCGGTCGGTGTTCATGTCGCCCGCCGAGTTCGTGCACCGGCCCGTCAGATGGCTGCGTCAGCTCGCCGATCACCCGGCCGTGTTCACCGCCGCGCCGAACTTCGCGTTCGACCTGGCCGTCGAAGCCGCCGAGGAGGCGGGGGACGACCTCGACCTGTCCGACGTGCGAGTCGCGCTCAACGGCGCCGAACCGGTCCAGCCGCGTACGGTCGCGCGTTTCCAGGAGGCCTTCGGCCCGCGTGGCTTCCGGCCCGAAGCCCACCGCCCGTCCTACGGCCTTGCCGAGGCCACCGTGTACGTCGCGAGCGCGGGCGAGGAAGGACCGCGGGGCGCGACGTTCGACAGGGAAGCCCTCGCGCAGGGCCGGGCGATCGAAGTCCCCGGCGGCCAGGGACTCGTCTCGGTCGGCAGGCCACTCGGACAGCGGGTCCGGATCGTCCGCGACGGGGTGGCGCAGACCGGCGGTCTCGTCGGGGAGATCTGGATCCACGGGCCCAACGTCGCGTCCGGGTACTGGGGCCGAGGCGACGCCGCCGCGTTCGGCGCCGAACTCGAAGGCGACGGCGGCTGGCTGCGTACCGGCGACCTCGGCGTGTTCCACCGTGGCGACCTCTACATCACCGGCAGGCTCAAGGATCTGATCGTCATCGACGGCCGCAACTTCCACCCGCAGGACATCGAGGCGGTGGCGGGGGAAGCGCATCCCGCGATCCGCCGGGATCGCGTCGCCGCTTTCGGTGTGGCGGACGAAATGGGTGAAGGGGCCATGTTGGTAGCCGAATGGGCAAAGAACGCCGAAGCGGATGTCAAAGAAGTCACCCGGATGGTATTGCGCGCGGTGTCACGTGAACATGATCTGACGCTGCGATCGGTACGTATGGTTCCCTCCGGTGACCTTCCGCGCACTTCCAGTGGCAAGGTTGCGCGAGCGGCGGCCAGGGCGCGTTATAGTCGGCCCCGTGGGTGATCACCGCGCGGAGGTCGTGAAGGTCGTCAGCGAGACTTTTCGGCTTGATCCCGCCGAAATCGAGTTCGACGCGACGCTCGAAGAGCTGGGTGTCGACTCCAAAGGACGAATAAAACTCCTGTCGGCGCTGGAGATCTACCACGATGTGAGGATTGATCTGGACCAGCTGGACCGGTTCACCGACATCGGGTCGGTGGCGGAAGTGCTCGCAGAGGCACTCGACGGTAAGGCCGACGGATCCGACGAAAGGCGCTGAGAAGAATGAGCGGGGGCTTCACCGCGGCGACCGATGCGCTTTCATCGGCGTCGAAGGACATCGGAAAGCTGACGGAGCAGTTGCTCGACGACAATCCCGATCTGTCGAGCACGCCCGTGAACGCCGCCGGCTTCGGCCAGGCGCACGGTGACCACTCGAAGAAGTACACCGACGGTGTGGCCGCGCTGTGGGCCTCGGTCCAGGGGTACAGCAAAACGCTCGGCTCGTTCGGCACGAACCTCGGCACCGCGGGCACCACCTACGGCACCAACGAGGACGCGACGAAGAACAAGATCACCGAGACGGGGATGCGCTAGTGGCCGACGAACTCACCTGGACCCAGGTCAAGGCCCTCCTCGACGACCCGAGTGTGCCGCCGGGTAACAAGACCGCGCTCATCGGCTCGTGGATCAAGACGCATCCGGCGCCGCCGCCGTGGACGGCGGATCAGGAGCCGGAAGAGATCAAGCAGAAGCGCAAGGAAGCCGCGAAATACGCGGAGACCTTCAACGCCTTGCCGTTCCTTCCCTACGACGGTGACACCAAAAAGGTCTACGAAGGCGCGAAGAACGCCGGCGATCAGGCCAGCTTCACCCAGCACGAAGAGACGAAGGCCGTCAACGAGGGCGACAAGAAGCTGGACGGCACGAAGGAACCGACGCCGGAAGGCGGCGGTACCAAGACGTCGGACGAGATCTTCGACGCCGCGGCGCCCGCGCTCAAGGTGTTCCAGACTTTCGGTTCCCTGCTGGCGAAGCTCCCGGAGGACTGCCGGGGGACCAGCCGCGCGCTCGACTTCGAGAAGGACATCAAGAAGCCCTTCGACGAGCAGCGCGGCATCAACTTCAAGAACTTCGTCGACGACGCCGCGCATTTCAAGACCGGCTCGAAGACCGTCGACAAGACGATGGACGACACCGGGTCCAAACTCAACACCCTTTACGGGACCTGGACCGGGAAAGCCGCGGACGCCTCGTCGGAGAACTACAACGAGAAGATCCTTCCCAAGGCCAAAAAACTCTCCCAGACGCTGAACACCGCGAGCGAAGCGACGTTGCACACCACCACCACGGTGTTCAAGCTCTGCAAACAGAAGGCCGACGAGGTCGTCAAGGGGTACAAGGAGATCGTCGGCAAAGCCGACTTCGCGATGGCGCAGAAGGTCGTCGCCATCGCCGCCGGTGAGAAGAGCGGCAAGGAAGACCTCGGCGCGATCGCGGGCTGGATGGACGCGAACTTCGGCTCCAACCTCGTTCAGCAGCTGAACAACGACGGCTGCTGTGACGACGACGAGTTCAAGAAGGCGGGCCAGACCCTCGCCAAGACGTGGATCCAGAAGCAGTTCATCCCCGAGATGTGGACCACCATCTACCTCGGCTTCGAGAAGAACTGCAAGGAAACCAAGGACTTCGTCAACCAGGCCTACGACGAGCTCGACAAGGTCATGGGCAAGGTGAAGAACGAGTTCGAAGGCGCGGGCGCGGGCGGTGCCGGCGGCGCGGGCGGGCCCGGCGGTGGCCCGGGCGGAGGACCAGGCGGTGGCCCGGGCGGCGGACCCGGTGGCCCTGGCAACGGCGGCCCGGACTTCACCGGCGGTCAGGGCGGCGGCCAGGGTGGTCCCGGTGGCGGCCAGGGCGGCGGGAACGGCGGTGGCTCGGGTACCGGTGGCCCCGGTGGCGGTCCTGGCGGCTCCGGCGACGGCACCGGCCCGTCGGGCCAGAAGCCCCCGCCCGTCCCGGACGTGAAGATCCCCGAGGGCGGCGCCGGTGGTGGGCCTGGTGGCGGTTCCGGTCCCGGTGGCGGCTCGGGCTCCGGTCCCGGTGGCGGCGAGCAGAAGCCCCCGCCGGTCCCCGACGTGAAGATCCCCGAGGGCGGAACCGGCGGTTCCGGCCCGGGTGGCGGAGGCCCCGGCGGCGGCCCGGACCCGAGCAAGGACCAGACTTCGCCTTCGGGCTCGGCTCCGCCGCCGTCGTCCGGCGACGAGCAGAAGGCCGCGGCCGAAGAGGCCAAGAAGCAGGCCGCGGCGGCTGCCGAGAACGCGAAGAAGCAGGCGTCGGAAGCGCTGAGCAAGCTGGGCGACGGTCCCACCGGTGGCGACCTCGGCGGTGGCGGATCCGGTCCGGGCGGCTCCGGCCCTGGCGGCGGAACCGGGGGTGGCCCCGGCGGCGGCAGCACCGACGCGGCGTCCGAAGCCAAGGCAGCGGCCGAGAAGGCAGCCGAAGACGCGAAGAAGCAGGCGTCCGAAGCACTGGACAAGATGGGCGACGCTCCCGGCGGCGGCACGGGCGACACCGACTCCAAACCCGGCGATTCCAAGGAAGACGCCCAAAAGGCCGAGGACGAGGCGAAGAAGAAGGCGTCTGAAGCGCTCGACAAGCTCGACGACCAGCTTCCGGGCAGCGAAGGCGGCGAGAAGCTGACCGATGACAAGCCCGGTGACGACGACAAGGACAAGGCCGAGGACGGCGAACGCGAGACCCTCAAGGTCAAGCAGGGTGACAAGACCTTCGAGATGACCGAGCCGGACAAAGACGGCGAGATGGACATCAAGATCGGTGACGGTTCCGGACCGGCCAAGGACTTCAAGCTCGACTGGACCGGCGACGAGTCCAAGATGGGCGACGCTCCCGACGGCGACGGCAAGAAGGACGACGTCCATCGCCCCGGGCCGGACGGCAAGATCCACATCCAGGACGGCGATGTGAAGATCACCGCCGAACGTCCCGACGGCCCGTCCGGGCCGACGGTCGTGACCGTCGACGACGGCAACGGCAAGCCGACCACGTACACCCTCGGCGAGGACAAGGACCCCTCGGACACGGAAAAGGCCTCACACCCGGCCAAACCCGTCACCGGGACGGTTCAGCCCGATGCCCGTCCGGAGTTCACCCCGCGCCACGGAGGCGGTGGAACCGTTCCCGACGGTATCGGCGGCGGGACCATCGGCGCCGGTGACATCGGCGGCGGTGGTGGTGGCGGAGTCGGCGGTGCCCACGGAGTCGGAGGGATGACCGGGGTCTCGCTCGAAACCGCGAGCCCGGCGACAGGCCAGTCGCTGACCGAAGGCGTGCACACCGGCGGCGGCGCGCATCAGCCGCAAGCGGTGCCCGCGGGCGCCCCGTCCGCCCCGCTGAGCGGATCGTCGCCCGGTCAAGCACCCATGGGCGGGATGCCGATGGGCGGCATGGGCGCCGGTGGCGGCCAAGGCGGCGGTGACCAGGAGCGGACCAACCGCGCGTACCGGATCGAGGGCGAGGTGTTCGACCAGATCAACGAACCCACCGGCCGGATCACCGGTTCGTTGCTGGACGATGAGGATCAGCCGTCCACCCGCAGGCGGTAGTCCGAGGCAGGGGAGAAGCAGATGAGCGTCGATGAAACCTCGGCCATGAAGACGACTCTGGACGGTCTCGTCCGCGAGCAGGCGGAGCGCCGGGTGCTGCGGGATCAGAAGGCCGACGAGATCAAGGCCAGCTCGCAGGAGGTCATGACCAAGCAGGTCATGACCGCTCAGCGCTACGTCGAGAATCGGCGGGAGCTGGGGGAGCGCAAGACGAAGTCCGGCTGGAGCACCGACCGGTCGCACGCCCAGCCGGGGAACACCTCGGCGTTCGACGACGCTCCCGCCTTCGACGAACCCGCGGCTCCGTTCACCCCGGAGCCGCCCGCCCGCGCGGGACGGGACACCCCTCGGCGTGCTCCTCGTCGTCCGGCACCGGTGGACGACGAGGACGACGCCTTCCTCAACAACCGTTGGCGTGAGTGATCACCACCATCGCCCTGCTGAAGGCCCGTGAAGGGCTCAGCCGGGACGAGTTCGTCGACTACTACGAGAACCGGCACGTCCCGCTCATCCTCGGCCTCGCTCCGGCGCCCGCCCTCTACACCCGCAACTACCTGCCGGAGACGGGGTCGCGTGGCTTCCCGGCGGACTTCGACGTGATCACGCACATGAAGTTCGCGGACGAGGACGCCCGCGGCGCCTGGCTCTCCCTCGTGCTCGCCGAGGGCTCCGGGGTGGCCGAGGACGAAGCCCGGTTCCTCGACCGCTCCCGGACCCGGTCGTGGACGGTCGAAGAGCACTCGAGCGCTCGCTGATCACGAGCGGTGCCAAGCGATCCCGCGATAAGTTGAGCTGTCCGGGTCGAGGCCGTAGCCGATGATGACGGCGCCGCCGGCGGTGATGTGCTGGGCCATGATCGCCGTGAGACCGCGCGGCGACGGCAGCGGGAACGGTGTCGCGTCGGCGTCCCAGCGGACCGGCCGCACCGTTCCCTTGCTCACGGACTCGCCGACGACCGTCCCGGCGTCATCGATGTCGTAACACGTACTGGCGAGGTCCGAAGGCAAGGGACGGAGCAAGGTCGGCCGTCCTTCACGATCCCAGCGCGCGCAGATGCCTTGCCGGTCCGCGGTCACACCCCAGCCGATCGCGACGCCGTGCCCGGTGATCCGGACGACCTGTCCGGCCGAGAACTCCGGTCCGCCGGTCAGCAGGACGGTACCCCCGTCGCGGTTCCACACGACCCCGTCGCCGAGGATGGCGCCGGAATCGGTGATCCCGCAGGCCGTCGCGCGGCGGGGCGGTGGCAGTTTGCTGATCCTCCCCGAGGGGTCCCAGCGCACCGCGGTCCGGCCGCCGGTGCCGTTCTTGGCCGAACCGACGACCTCGTCCAGCCCGTTCAGGTCGTGGCCCTGGGTCTCGCCGCCGGACAGGGCGGCGAGTTCCACCGCCTCGCCGTCGGGTTCCCAGCGCAGCGCCCGCCAGCGGTAGCCCGGCCGCATCGCGTTCCCCAGTATCGAGCCGCGTTCGTTCACCCGGCAGGTCGTGCCGGAGATCGTGCCGAGGGGGAGGTCGAGCGCGTGCACCCGGCCGTCGGGCCGCCAGCACACCGGCCGGAGGTACTCGCCGGTGTAGAGCGCCCCGGCGATGACGCCGGCGGTGTTGGCGCTGACGGCCCGGCCGCCCGAACAGCCGTCGAGAATCGGCAAGGGCGCGGGATTTCCCTCACGATCCCAGCGCACCGGCCGCGACCCCGATTCGCCCACGATCATCCCGGCGTCGTTCACGCAGTAGGCGCTGGTGCCCTCTCCGGCGGCGAGCGGCCGCAGATCGACCGCCGTGAAGCAGGGTCCCCCTGGCATCGGCGCCGCCTGTGGTCTGGACGGTTCGGGCACGAGTCGGCAGCCTAGTGCGCGGGCGCACGCAATGGGGAAAAGTGCACTGACCGGGTGACGCGGTCTCCACAAAGGACGCGGGTTACGGGGTCAGCACGATCCGGCCGAACACTTCGCCGTCGTCCATCTTCCGGTGCGCCAGCACGGCTTTCTCCAGCGGCAGCAGTTCGTGCACCACCGAACGCAGTTCGCCGCGGGCGGCGGTGCCGAACTGCGCCGCGGTCACCGCGCGCCGATCCGCTTCGGGGATCGAGTCCGCGCTGAAGGCCGCGACCGACAGGGACTTGCGGAACGACGCCAGCAGTTTCGCGCCGAAGTCCGCCGGCGGCATGCCCGCGACCACGCCGACGGTCACCAGACGGCCGTTCGGTTCGAGCCGGTCGACGAAAGACGGCATGTCCACACCGGACACGATGTCGATGACGACGTCGTACCCCGCGGGGCCGTCCCCGTCACCGGAACGGTCGAGCACGTGGGTCGCGCCCAGCTCGCGCAGGCGCTCGCCGCGTTCGGCCGAGGACGTCGTGACCGCCACCGCGCTCGCGCCACCGGCCGCCGCGAGCTGCACCGTCATGATCCCGATACTGCCGGCCGCCCCGCGCACCAGCACCGATTCCCCGGCGGTGAAATGGGCGCGGGCGAGGGCGAAATGCGCCACCATGCCGGAAGTCCCGATGGCCACCGCCGCGTCGGCGGGCAGATTCCCGGGGAGGGGCACGACCTTCTCGACGGGAATCGTCGCGCGCTCGACATAACCGCCGCCTTCACCGGTGAACGCCCAGACGCGCCGTCCGGCCCAGGACGGATCGACGCCGTCGCCGACCGAGGCGACGGTGCCCGCCACCTCGTTGCCGGGAACGAAACCTTCCCGGAACCCGAAACCGCCGAGAGCGCCGCTGCGGATCACGGTGTCGACGCCGCCGACACCGATCGCCTCCACGTCGATCAGCACTTCGCCCGCCGCGGGAACGGGTGAAGGGAGGTCGACGACGGCCAGTCCTTCGGGGGCGCCGAATTTCCGGATCTCGACTGCGCGCATTTCTGTCTCCTCGGTCTTCGATCGCTGGTCAGGCGGACGTTAACGGACGCCTCCGTCCGTTTTGGCTAAAGTGAGAGTGGTGACCAACCGTTTGTCTCGGAACCCGCGCTCGGACGCCCTGGACAACCGCGAACGCATCCTCGAGGCGGCTCGCGCGCTGTTCGCCACCGAAGGCCTGGACGTGCCGCTGCGGGAAGTCGCGCGCCGCGCCGAAGTCGGCCCCGCCACGCTGTACCGCCACTTCCCGACCAAGGAGATCCTGGCGACGGAGGCCTTCGCCGACCAGATGTGCCTGTGCCACGTCATCGTCGACGAGGGACTCGCCGATCCGGATCCGTGGCGCGGTTTCTGCTCCGTGATCGAGAAGGTCTGCGAACTGCACTCGCGTGACCGGGGCTTCACCGCGGCCTTCGTCTCGGCGTTCCCCAAAGCGGTCGATTTCACCACGGGCCGCGACTACGCGCTCAAAGCGATCGCGGAGCTCGCCGTCCGGGCCAAGGCCGCCGGGAAGCTCCGTCCCGACTTCGTCCTCGACGACCTGATCCTCATGCTCATGGCCAACAACGGGATCCAGGCCGCTTCGCCCGCCGCTCAGGTCGCGGCGTCCCGGCGGTTCGCCGCGCTCGTGGTCCAGTCCTTCCGGGCCGTCCCGGAACCGGCGCCGCTCCCGCCGGTGGCGCGGTTGGCTCTCGTGGTGCCGGGGATGATCGTGTAGGGGCCGGCCCCTGAGAAGACCGGACAGCGCCTAGCACCGTGGAGCTAGGCGGTTTCCGCCTCGAAGCCGATGCCGAAGGCGCCGATGCTTCGTAGTTTTGCCGATATGAAAAGAACCTCGATGGTCATCGCCGCGATTTGCGCGGCAACGCTCGTTTCCCCGGCCATCGCGTCCGCGGCGCCGCACTCGCAGCGGACTTTGCAGCGCGACGCCGACGTGCTCGTGGCGAACGGTTCCCCGGGCGTGCTCGTGGAACTGAGCACGCCCGGCGGCCGCGTCAAGGTGCGCAGCGGTCACGGTGACCTGCGGACCGGGACCCCGATGCCGTGGAACGCCCATTTCCGGATCGCGAGTTTCAGCAAGACCTTCCTGGCCGCGACGATGCTCCAGCTCGTCGGCGAGGGACGGCTTTCCTTGGAGGACACCGTGGACCGGTGGCTACCCGGGGTGGTGCGCGGCAACGGCAACGACGGCCGCGCGATCACCGTCCGGCAGTTGCTCCAGCACACCAGCGGCCTGCACGACTACATGGCGGAACTCGACCTCTTCACCGAGAAAGGCTTTCTGCGCCACCGGTTCGACAAGCTCAGCGCGTCCGAGGCGGTGAAGCTGGCGGTCGGCAAGCCGCCGGCGTTCGCGCCAGGGACGAGCTGGGGATACTCCAACACCAACTACGTGCTCGCCGGGATGGTGACCGAGAAGGTGACCGGCCGGGACTGGCGGCAGGCGATCACCGAACGCATCGTCCGCCCGCTCGACCTGCGGGAAACTTCGTTGCCGCACACCTCGCCGTTCCTGCCCACCCCGCACGCCCGCGGCTACGATCGGTTCGTCGTCGAGGGCTCGAATCCGCCGCGGCTCGGACGGCGGGTGGACGTGACGCTGATGAACCCGTCGATCGGCGGGGGAGCGGACGGTTCGATCAACAGCACCGCCGAGGACGGCAACAAGTTCTTGCGTGCCTTGCTGGGCGGGAAGGTGCTCAAGCCCGCGTTGCTGGCGGAGATGAAGAAGACCGTGCCCGCGCCGGGAATCGGGGAGTACGGGCTGGGGCTCATGAAGCTGACCGGCTCCTGCGGCGCCTACTGGGGCCACGGCGGCTCGCTGCCCGGCAACTCGACGGCCAACGGCGTGACCGGGGACGGCGAGCGAAGCGTGATGGTCTCACTGAACACGCTGACGCCGTACCACCCCGGTGCCGAACCGCCGTCGGAAGACCCGCTGAAGCCGCTGATCGACCACGCCCTCTGCGGTCGTGAGTGACTGGTTCCACCCCGTGTTTCGTCCTCTGGATGCGGTAGTTCGACGCCGAACCACCGCATCCAGAGGACGAATCACGAGCCTCCCGTACCCCAGGACCGGGCGGCCCCGACCAGCGCGGCGACGCATTCCGCGACCGCGGGCCGCGTCTCACCCTGGGGCTGCACGGCGTAGAGCTGCCGGTGCAGCACGGGTTCGAGCGGGGCGCACACCACGGTCGGCGGCGCGATCGTGGTCGCCATGCCCGGCACGATCGTGACGGCGCCGAGCCCGGCGACGACGGCGAACTGCGTGCCGAACCCGCTGACCGTGTGCCGCACCGTCGGCTCGATGCCTCGTTCGCGCAGGGTCTGGCGGATCCAGGCGTTCGCCAGGGTGCGGCGCGCCCAGGCGACCCAGATCTCGTCCGCCAGGTCCTCCGCGCGGATCGAGTCCGCGCCGGCCAGGCGGTGCCCGGCCGGGAGCACGATCGTCGCCGCGTCGTCGCGCAGGACGGTCCAGCGGGTGTTCGGTGGCCGGGTGAGCGGCAGGTTCTCCCAGCTCTCGACGACCACGACGTCGAAGACGCCGTCAGTGAGCGCGGGGAGCGACTCTTCCGGTTCGACCTCGTGCAGCCGCGCCTCGATGCCGGGATACCGGACGGCGAGGCCGGTGAGCGCGGGCGTGATGAACGTGTGCACCGCCGAGGGGATGGCGCCGATCTCGACGACGCCGGTCGTCTCCCCGGTGAGCGAGTCCAGATCGGCGCGGGCGCCCCGGAGTTCGGCGAGGACCCGCTCCGAACGCTGCGCGAGCAGCAGCCCGGCCGGGGTGAGCCGGACGCCTCGCCCGTGCCGGACGAGCAGCCCGGTGCCCGCCTCCCGCTCCAGTTTGGTCAGCTGCTGGGAGATCGCCGACGGCGTCACGTGCAGCACCTCGGCCGCCGCGGCGAGCGAGCCCCGACGCCACACCGCGTGCAGCATCCGCAGCCGCTCCACATTGGACAGATCGCCACTCATTAGCCGAGCTTAACCCTCGGGGTAAGAGGATCTCGCTGGTCCTCCCCGCCTTCGTGCGATCGAATCGAAAGCATGTCCCAGAACGGAATTCTCGCGGATCCGCGGGCGCAAGGAGTCCTCGGAGCCCTCGCGATCGCCCTGTCCGCCCCGCTCGTCGCGCTGTCCGGTGTGAGCTCGACGACGGCGACGTTCTTCCGCTGCCTGTTCGCGTTGCCGATCCTCGTGCTGCTGGCCCGGACGCGGGAGCGAGGGCACCGACCCAGCCCGGCCGCGCGACGCCGGCACGTGCTGGCCGGTGTCCTGCTCGGGATCGACATGGTGCTGTGGAGCGAAGCGATCTTGTCCGTGGGGGCGGGCGTCGCCACGGCGCTGGTCAACGTCCAGGTGGTCCTCGTCCCGCTGGCCGGCTTGCTGTGGTTCGGCGAACGCCCGTCGCGGCTGTTCTGGCTGTCGATCCCGGTCATGCTGGCGGGGACGGCGCTGGCCGGAGGACTGGCGGACGGCGGAACCGCGGGTAGCGATCCCTGGTACGGCACCGTCATGGCGGTGCTGGCGGGCGTGGCCTACGCGGGGTATCTGATCCTGCTGCGCCGCGCCGGAACCGAAGGCGGCGGCCACACGACGATGCTCGCCACGGCGACCGCGGCCTCCGCGAGCGTGGGCGGGGTTTCGGGGCTGGTGGCCGGAAACCTCGACGTCACGCCGTCCGCGTCGGCGCTGTTGTGGCTGCTCGCGCTGGCCGTGACAGCGCAGGTGTCCGGCTGGCTCCTGATCGGGAAGGCCCTGTCCGCCCTGCCGGCGAGCGGCGGGTCCGCCGTGCTCATGCTGCAACCCGCCGCCGCGATCCTGTTCGGGGCGCTCCTGCTCGCCCAATGGCCGACACCGCTGCAGCTGGCGGGCTGTGCGCTCGTCGTCGCCACGGTGGGAGCCGTCTCGCTGCTCAGCCGCCGGACCTCAAGGAACAGGGTTTTACGGGACGACGAGCACCGGCCAATGCCCCGTCTTGATGAGCTTGGTCGCGACCGACCCCGCGAACCGGTGTCCCGCCTTCTGTGACGCGCCGACCACGACCGTGTCGACCTGGCCGCGGTCGGCGGTGTCGCGCAGCGCGGTGTACGGATCGCCGAAGGTCTTCAGGAAGCTGACCGGCACTTCGAGTTCCTCGGCCGTCTCGCGGATCTGATCGCGGAGTTCGGCGTAGAGCTGGAGTGTCGTGTCGTGCTCCACCGTCGCCGCGACCGCCGGTCCGAGGTTGGTCAACGCCGTGCGGCAGACGACGAAGGCGACGATCAGCCTGCCGCTTTCCCGCCGTGCCATGCCGAAGGCGAAGGCTGCCGCCCGCATCGCGGTGTCGGAGCCGTCGACCCCGGCCAGGATGGCCCGCCCCGACCGGTGCCGGGGCGGGCCGAAACGCTCCACAGTGGACTCGAAAGCCCCCGGCGTGCTCATCCCGCGACCGGGTCGGACGCCGGGGCTTCCGTCTTCGGTTCCACGTCGAGGGTGGTGCGCAGGGTGAGCGGCTTGAGCAGCAGCGCCGCGATCACGCCCACGACGCCGACCGCCGCGGAGATCAGGAAGATGTGCGCGGTCGCGTCGCCGTACACGGTGTGCACGATCGTCTGGACCTCCGGCGGCAGCGCCTTGAGGTTCAGCGCGCTGACGCTGCCCGTCGACGCCTGGCCCGAGGGCACGTGCAGTGCGGTGGCCAGGTCGGCGGTGACCCGGTTCGCGAGCACCGCGCCCAGCACCGAGACCCCGATGGTGCCGCCGAGCGACCGGAAGAACGTGACCGAGGCGCTGGCCGCGCCCAGATCCCGCAGCGGCACGGTGTTCTGCACGGCGAGCACGAGGTTCTGCATCGTCATGCCGACACCGACGCCGACGATCGCCATCGCGACGCCGACCAGCCACAGCGGCGACGCGTGGTCGACCGTGCCCAGTCCGAGGAACCCGATCACCAGGGTGATGGTGCCCGCCACGATGTACGGCTTGATCCGCCCGGTCCGGCTGATCAGGCGCCCGGAGACGGTCGAGGACACGAGCACGCCGCCCATCAGCGGGATGGTCAGCAGACCGGCTTCGGTGGGGGAGTAACCGCGCCCGACCTGGAAGTACTGACCGAGGAACACCGCGCCGCCGAACATCGCCATGCCGACGGCGAGGCTCGCGACGATCGCCAGCGCGGGGGTGCGCTGGGTGATGATGTGCAGCGGCACGACGGGTTCGCGGACCTTGCGTTCCACGATCAGCGCGAGCGCGAGGAGTACGGCACCGCCCGCCACCATGACCGCCGTCTGCCACGAAAGCCAGTCGAAGCTGTTGCCGACGAACGAGACCCAGATCAGCAGGACACTCACGCCCGCCGCGATGAGACCCGCGCCGAGGTAGTCGACCTGGACGTTCTCCCGGCGCACGGTCTCCAGCTTCAGGGTTCGCTGGAGCACGATGAACGCCGCCGCCGCGATCGGCACGCCGACGAAGAAGCACCAGCGCCAGCCCAGCCACGGCACGTCCACGATCAGGCCGCCGAGCAGCGGGCCGCCGACCGTGGCGACCGCCATCACCGCGCCGAGGTAACCGTTGTAGCGGCCACGTTCACGCGGCGGGATGATCGCCGCGATCACGACCTGGACCAGCGCCTGCAAGCCGCCGACGCCGATGCCCTGGAACGCCCGGGCGGCGATCAGCTGACCGGTGTTCTGGCTGAACCCGCTGATCATCGAGCCGATCACGAAGATCACGATCGCGACCTGGACCAGCGTCTTCTTGTTGAACAGGTCGGCGAGCTTGCCCCAGATCGGGGTGGTGGCCGTCGCCGCCAGCAGGGTGGCCGTGACCACCCAGGTGTACTGCGTCTGCGAGCCGTTCAGCGAGCCGATGATCAACGGCAGGGCGGTCGACACGACCGTCGAACTGATCATCGCCACGAGCAGCGCGAGCAGCAGTCCGGACAGCGACTCGAGCACCTGGCGGTGCCCCATCGCCTCGGACGGTGCCTCCGCCGTTCCTTCGGTCTTCATGGCGTCCTTTCAAGCGTTCGGGGCAATTATTGCCCACTGTGCAAACTTGCACAGTGAGAACTTTATTCCCGTCGCTACGCTGTCCTGGTGGACACCCTCGACACGCTCCGCACCCGCAAGAAGGCGGCGACGCGGCAATCGCTGCACGAGGCCGCGCTTCGCCTGGCGATGGAGCACGGTCTCGACGGCGTGACCGTCGAGGACATCGCCGACGCGGTGGGGGTGTCCCGGCGGACGTTCTCGAACTACTTCGCGAACAAAGAGGACGCGATCCTGCACGCCGACCGCGAGCGGACCGGGCTGCTGGTGTCGCTGGTGGAAGGCAGGCCTTCCGGCGAGAAGCCGTGGCAGGCGCTGCGCGCGGCGTGCCAGGACCTGTACCGGGCGCACCCCGTCCCGGACCGCGAATGGGTGGCGCAGCTGAGGTTGCTCCGGCGGCATCCGTCGCTGCTCGCGCGGCAGGCCGGGGACCAATTCGCCCTCGAACGCGACCTGATCGCGGTGCTGCTGGACCGCGGGCACGGCCTCGACCAGGAGCTGGCCCGGCTCACCGCGGCGACCTTCCTCGCCACCTTGCGGACCGGGAACATCCTGTGGCTGGAAGGCCCGGACGACGAGCCGCTTCCCGACGTCGTGGACAGGGTGCTGGGCCGGGTTCAGCTCCGCTGAGCGAGGGCGTGGACGCTCGACACCACCGAGTGTCGTCCGTCCAGTCACGTGTGTCGTCCGTCTGATCACACGTGTCGTCCGCTCAGTCACGCGAAAGTACCGGACCGAACGGTCACCGCCGCTCTTGTCGCTTGCAGTGCATGAAGGCCCCCTTCCTTGCGCTAGGCGCAAGGAAGGGGGCCTTCATGTACTTGAGTGAGGG
>NZ_JBHXJK010000155.1:0-17930 GCF_042723255.1 Amycolatopsis thailandensis | reverse complement strand
GTGGCAAAGAGGGTTCTAACCCTCTTTGCCACTCACGACCCCCGCGTGAAACCAAACATTTAGGCAGAAAGTGGACATCCGCCCCGCTAAAAGTGTCCTTTGTGGACACATGAGTCATGTGCTGCGCAAGGTGTGAAGGCCGGGCCTTCATGAGCATCGCTGTGACTGTCGGCGTCCCTGAGATCGGCAGGCGCTGTCCCGACATCCGTGAAGGCCTCCTTCCCTACTCTGAAGGTAGGGAAGGAGGCCTTCACGGACCGGCCACCTGACGCGACACGTTTGCCCTACCCCTCCCGGCGCCGCCGGTAGTCGGCCAGCGCGCGATCCACCAGCCGGCCGGCCGCGCCCGTGTACCCCTCGGGAGCCAGCAGGGCCGTCAGGTCCTCGCCGTCGAACCGGGCGGCGAGCACCGGGTCGGCCAACAGTGTCTCGCCGAGGGAACCGCCGGTGCGCGCGGCTTCGGCCGCGACTTCGGTCATCAAGGCCTTCGCCGCGACCCGGCCCAGCGACGACGACAGGACGGCGGCGAGCCGTTCGGTCAGGATCAGGCCGCCGGTCCGGTCCAGGTTCTCCCGCATCCGGTCCGGATGCACCACCAGTCCCTCCACCAGTTCGGCCGCGGTGGTGGCGGCGCCACCGGTCAGCCGGAGACACTCGCGCAACGGCAGCCCTTCGGCGTGCCACGCGCCGCCGGGCCGCTCGTCCTCGGCGAGCATGGCCTGGGTCAGGATCAGGGCGAGCGCGGGCACCTGGAGCGCGGCCGTGCGGATCAGCGTGGCCAGCACCGGATTCCGCTTGTGCGGCATCGCCGAGGACACGCCCCGCGCGGCGCCCGCGGGTTCGGAGACCTCGCCGATTTCCGTGCGGGACAACGTCTGGACGTCGATGGCCAGTTTGCCGAGCGCCCCGGAGACGATCGCCAGCGCCGAGCCCAGTCCGGCCAGCGGGGCACGGGCGGTGTGCCACGGCAGCACGGGTGTGGCGAGGCCCAGCGCGCGGGCGAATCCGGCGAGGAGTTCTTCGGGATAGCTTTCCCGGCCTTCGCCGAGCCGGGGCCGGGCGAACTCGACGTAGCCGGCGAGGGTGCCCGCGGCGCCACCGAGCTGCGCGGGAAGCGCGGCTCGCGCGCGGCGCAGCCCGTCTTCGGCGGCCAGGACCGACTGGAGCCATCCGGCCGCCTTCAGCCCGAAAGTCACCGGCACCGCCTGGAGAGCGAGTGTGCGGCCAGGCATCACCAGGTCCCGGTGCTCCTCCGCGAGTCTGGCGAGCCCTTCGGTCACCCGCTCCAGTTCGGCCAGGATCAGCCCGGTCGCCCGGTGCGCGACCAGCATCGCGGCGCTGTCGGCGATGTCCTGGCTGGTCGACCCGCGATGGACGTACTCCGCGGCTTCCGGATCGACCTCGGCGACCAGCGCGGTCAGGTCGGCGACCAGGGCCACCACCGGGTTCGCGGCTTCGCGGCTCCGTCTCGCGAGGCTCACCAGGTCGACGGCCTTCGCGACGGCGCCGACGCGTTCGGCGGCTTCGGCCGGGATGACGCCGAGTTCTGCCTGCGCGCGGGCCAAACCCGCCTCCGCGTCCAGGAGCGCCTGGAGCCACGACTCGTCGGACGTGGCCGCTTCGACCGATGTCCCGGCCCGCACCGGGGAAAGCAGCCCGGAGTCCGTCGCGCTCATTTCGCGCCCGTCACGGTGGCGAGCAGCCGGTCGGCCCGGTCGACGTGGTTGCCCCGCCAGGCCACGTGCTGGTCGGGCCGGATCAGCACCAGATCCCGTTCGTAGAGGTCGCGGGCCAGCGGATCGACCAGATCGAGCACCTTGAGCGGGATGTTCCGCCGCGCCGCTTCGGTGCGCAGGCCGACGGCGGGCGGTGCCTTCGGTCCCAGGCGGAGCAGCGTGAATCCGACGCCGAAGTGGTCGAAGAGCGAGCTGCCGGTCACCCGGGTGTCGTCCAGCCACAGATGCGGCGCCCGGCCTCCCGGCACACTGCTCGGGGAGTAGCTGTCGAACGAATCCGCGGGCGGGTCGTCCGTGCCGTCGACGATCGGTGAGCCGTCGTACCGCGCGCCGAGCTGGATCCCGAGGGTGTCGAGCGTCCGGTCGCCGTAGTCCGCCAGCAGCCGCCCGAGCCGTCGGCGTTCCGCGCGGCCTTCGTCGGTGTCCTGTTCGACGCAGCGAGGCCGCGCGACGTTCGCCAAGCCCAGGTTGAGTTCCCGGGCCGCGCCGGTGTTGCGGATCGCGATGGGCCGCCGCTCCCGGTGGTAGGACGCGAGCAGGCCGGGCCCGGCCCAGCCCTGCGCCGCCGCGGCCAGCTTCCAGGCCAGGTTCGCCGCGTCGTCGAGCCCGGTGTTCATCCCGAAACCGCCGTTCGGTGTGAACAGATGCGCCGCGTCGCCGGCCAGGAACACCCGGTCCGTGCCGAAGTCGTCCGCGACCAGCGCCATCCCCGACGTCCACGGCCGTCTGCCGAGCACCGTGACCGGGACCGGAGCGCCCGCCGCCCGCCGTACGAGCGAGACGAGCTCCCCGTCGGGTGCCGAGTCCGGATCGGCCGAGCTGGTGAGCAGGAAGAACTCGTCCTTCCCGTTGAGCGCGATGAGGTTCAGCACCAGATCGGTGTTCACCGCCCAATGACTCCACGCCCCGCCGTCGACCAGGAAGTCCCGGTACAGCGTGGGAATGCGCAGATGCGCCGCGACCGTGCGCCCGCCGAGGATCTCCTGTTCGACCCCGCCCGCTCCGGCGTACCGGGAGCCGAGGTGGGGCCGCACGACGCCGCGGGCGCCGTCGCACCCCGCCACGTGGCCCGCGCGCCAGACACGGGCCTGGCCTTGGGCGTTCTCAGCCCGGACGTCGACGCCGTCCGCGTCGGCGGCGAGCCCGGTCACCCGCCAGCCGAACCGCAGATCGATGCGCGTCCGGGTGCGGGCCCGGCGGTACAGCAACTTTTCGACGTACATCTGGTTGGCGCGGTGCATGGGTTCGGGGACCTGCGCCGTGCGGGGGCCCGAAGCGACTTCGCGCATCAGGTCCCGCACGGCGGGGCGGCGATTGCGGGCGAGCCGGAACCCGTTGTAGTGGGTGTAGAACGCGATATCCGTCGAATAGTCCCAAGGCAGGCCGAGCCGCCGGACCTCGTCCGCCAGGCCGAGCCGCCGGTAGTGCTCCATGCTGCGGGCACCGTGCGTGCTGCCGCGGGGCTGGTCCGATGTGGACTCGGCGAGGTCGAACACCACCGACGGGACGCCGTGGCGGTCGAGGAACAGGGCGAGCAACAGGCCCACCGGCCCGCCTCCCACGATGGCGACCGGAGTCCTCGCCGGTGCGTTCATGACCCTTCCCCCTCCTAGATCGTCTTGACGAACCCGGAATCCACCGCGAACTCCGCCCCGGTGGTGTTGACCGAAAGCGGTGAGGCCAGCAGCGCGACGACGGCGGCGATCTCCTGCGGGTCGGCGATCCGGCCGGTGGCCAGGCCCATCATTTCCGGGACCACCTCGGTCATCACGGTTTCGGGATCCTTCCCGGTCTTGGCCGCGAACAGATCGGCGACGCCGCCCTCCTCGGTCCACCAGGCGGTGCGGACCGGGCCGGGGGAGACCACGTTCACCCGGATGCCCCGCGGCCCGAATTCGTCCGAGAGCACCTTGCTCACGTTGTTCATGCCCGCCTTGGCCGCCCCGTAGTCGACGTTGATGGGGGAGGGCTGCCGCGCGTTGCACGAGGAGATGTTGACGATCGACCCGCCGCCGCGTTCGATCATCAGCGGCAGCGCGGCCCGGATGGCGCGCACGGCGGAGAACAGGTTGAACTCGAACATCTTCCCCCACTCCTCGTCCGTGGCGTCAAGGAACGAGGCGCGCGGCAGGATCACTCCCGGTGGCGGCCCGCCCGCGTTGTTCACCAGGATGTCGAGGCCGCCGTAGAGGTCCGCGGCCCGCGCCACCACCTCCGCCGGCGCGTCGGGATCCATCAGGTCGGCCGCGACGTGCGTCAGATCGGCCCCGGCGAGCAGGTCGAGTTCCGGACTGCTCTTGCGGGACACCGCGACGACCCTGGCGCCTTCCTCGCGCAGTGTCCGGGCGATCGCGAGCCCGATCCCCTTGGAAGCGCCGGTGACCACCGCGACGCGGCCGGTCAGCTGTAGATCCATGATTCTCCTGATTTCTTCGGTTGGGATGGTGCGGAGTCCGACAGCGTGATTTCGAGCGCGGCCCTGGCGACGGCGTCCGCGTCGGTCAAGATGACCGAGTTGACGCCAGGGCGGATTCCCGCCGCGGTCACCCAGTGCACGGTCTCGGTGGGCACGCCGAAAGCGAACCGGCGGGGGTGCGGCCTGCCACCGAGGTCCACCAGGCGATACGGGCGGCGGGTGACGGCGAGGCCACCGGTCGGATACGAACCGCCCTGGGAGATCGGGATCCGGTGAAGGCGGCATTCGCCTCGTGCCAGCAGGTTCCGCAGCAGCAGGTCCTGGGTCCGGCGGAGGTCGGCGTCGGGCAGCCGCGCCTCGATCAGGGTGGTGGCGGCTTCGGTGACGTCGGGCAGCCGCGCGGAGCGCGCGATGAACCGGCGGGCGTCCGGCGAGGCCTGGACGCACAGACCCGGGCCGAGGACGCTCAGCACGCCGCTGTCGATCAGCGCCGCCATCTCCTCGACGCGCCGCACGGGCGGGCCGATCGAGAGGAACGCGTTCAGCGGCGTGTACCAGCGCTGGAGATCGTCGCGGTAGGAGTCGCCGGAGAGACCACCGTGATCGACCACGAGCCGGATCTCGTTGCGCAGGTCCCGGAGCACGTCGAGCGCGGCTTTGAGCGGGCTGCGCACGTTGCCCCGCCGCCCTTCGGAGATGTCTTCGTCCAAATAGGACCGAAGCCAGCCGCGGAACGGGCCGGTGCCGGTGAGGGCGTCCGCCGGGATCGGCCGCGCCACGCGGCGCCAATCCCACCGCGCCTCGACACCGAACTCGGCGAGCACCCGTTCTTCCTCCGGTGACGATGCCGGCGCCAGTGGATCCGACGGGACCGGCGCCCCATCACCCGCGGCCTCGACGAAGGCCCGCGTGAATTCCCGGGCTCTCGCCGGTGATTCGCGATCACGCACCAGCGCCGCGTAGAACACCGCGCGGACCTCGCGGTCGATCAGCGGCCAGACGTCGGCGCGGAAGTCGGCGGGCTCCGGGCGTCCGCTCAGCCGCCCGATCACCTCCGCGGTGAGGAACAACGGCTCGTGCCTGCCGAAAGCCCCTTTCTGGTTCTCGCCGCGCGAGTGGTACGGAACGCCGCGCCGGGATCCGGTGACGAGCCGGGGCTCGCGGCCGGACGGCCGGTAGACCAGGCCGTCGCCGGTGCGGACGAAACGACCGCCCCGGCCCTCGGTCAGCAGTGCCAGGTAATCGAAGAAGGCCAGTCCCATTCCTCTGAGGACGGTCGGTTCGCCCGGCCCGATCCCGTCGAGTTCGGCGCCGGCCGGGTTGCGCGGAGCGAGATAGCGCAGACCGTGTTTCCGGGCGAACCGCGTCATGGCGGCCTCTTCGCGGTCCGGGAGCGTGTCCAGATGGCCTTGGGTGAGCACCACGACGTCCTGGCGGTCGAGCACGGTGCCGCCGGACAGCCAGACTCGCTGCGAACCGTCTTCGGCGTCCCGCAGATCGACGGCCTTCTCCGCGCACAGCACGATCCGCACGGCGGCGGGGGCGGTCCTGATGATCCGCCGCAGCGTCCAGTACAGGTACGACCCGTAGAACGCCCGCGACGGATAGGAATCCGGCCCCAGCGTCGCGGCCTCCGCGCGGACCGCGTCCGGGATCTCGTCGGACGAGGGCGCCTCCGCGAGCGACCTCGCCCATTCGTGGAGGCTGGGCCCTTCGCGGACCGGGCCGGCCGCCTCCACGGTGTCGTCGAGGAACATGGTGATCTGCGCGGCCACGGTGTTCATCAGCAGTTGCGGGTCCTGGCGCCGATGCCACACCAGGCCGCCGTCGTGCACATGCGAGTCGAGGACGGTCACCACGAGCTCGCGGCCGTCGGGAACCAGGACGGAAGCGTTCGCGCACAACCGTTCCAGTACCGAAAGCCCGCGGGGCCCGAGGCCGATGATGCAGATCTCCACGACGCCGTCACCGCGACCGGTCGGGCCGCGCCGGCGCCGCGACCAGCAGCGTGGTCTCCAGCGCCAGCGGATGGACGGACTCCAGCCGCAGCCCCGCACCGTCCAGAATGGACTCGTAGCTCGCCAGGGTCCGCTCGCGGCCGCCCGCCATCATCAGCAGGTGCAGATCCCACAGCAGCGGCAGCACCTCGGTCCCGGAATCGGGGATGACCCGCTCCAGGATCAGCACGCGCGCGGACTCGTCCGCCATGGCGCGGCGGCAATGCGTGAGCAGCGTGATGCACTCGCTGTCGTCCCAGTCCTGCAGGATCCGGGACAGCAGGTAGAAATCGACGTCCTTGGGCACGGCTTCGAAGATGTCGCCCGCCACCACTTCGCAGCGGTCGGCGCAGCCGCGGGCGACGAGCTGGTTCCTGGCCACCGGCAGCATGTGTTCCTTGTCCACGAGCACCCCGTGCAGATGGGGATGGGCCTCCAGCACGGTGGACATCAGATTCCCGCTGCCGCCGCCGAGATCCGCGATCGTCTTCCCCCGAGTGAAGTCGAACGCGGCGGGGACGTCGGCGAAGAAGGCGCTCCCGGCGTTCATGGCGTCGAGGAACCGCTGCCCGGCCCCCGGCACCTCCGCCAGGTACTCGTGGAGGGTGCGGTCGAACGCGTGCTCGAAACCGGAACGCCCCGTCCGCACGGCGGTGACGACCGAACCCCAGGCCTGGTGGAACTCCTCGCCGTAGAGACGGCACATCTCGCGCATCGAGGTCGCGGTGCCCGTGCGCAGCAGCTGAGAGATCGGCGTGAGGCGGTAGCCGGTCCGGTCGTCGCCGTCGAACACGCCGATCGCGACCAGTAGCCGCATCAGCCTGAGCACGCCGTCGGGGTCGGCCTGCGCGCGGGCGGCGAGGGAAGCGCTGGTGACGTGTCCTTCGGCGAGATGGTCGGGCAGGCCGAGCGCCACCGCCGCGTAGAGCGCCTGGGAACGCCAGGTCCCGGTGACGATGTCGACCACGGCGCGCGCGGCCGTCTCGTCGGTCCCGTTCACGGTCATCCGTGCCGTCCCTTCTGCCCGGCACCGGTGAGGAGGTCCCGATGCCTTTCCCGGAGTTCGCGTTTGAGGACTTTCCCGGTGACACCCACCGGCAGTTCGCTCCGCGAGCCGGCGACGACCACGGCGGCCAAGGTCGCGAGCCCCGCCCGCGCGAGCGCGAGGTTGCACGAGGCGCGGATCTCCTCGGCGTCGGGCGGATCGCCGTGTCCGAACAGCACCACCGCCGCGGGCAGGGACCGGCCCGGTGCGGCGGGATCGGCCACCGCGATCACGGCGGCGTCCAGGGCCTTCGTCTCGTTGAGCACGACCTCCTCCAACGGCAGGCTGTACACCGCGCCGCCGGTGGTCTCGATGACGTCCGGCGTCCGGTCGAGGTGGTACCAGGTCCCGTTCTCGTCCTGGCGCACGACGTCGCCGGTGAGGAAGAAGTCGCCGCTGCGGGCCAGATGGTTCAGCGTCTCGTCGTTCACGTAGCCAGGGGTGACGCTCGGCGTGCGCACCCCCAGCAGCCCGGCCTCGCCCGGCGGCAGGACCCGGCCCGCGTCGTCGAGGGCGGCGGCCTCGCGGACCACCCGCACCGGTTTGCCGATCGCCCGCGCGTAGGTGGCGGAGTCGGCGGTGTAGACGTGTTTGAACAGCACCATGCCCATTTCGGACGAACCGAGACCGTCCACATAGGTCGATCCGGCGGACCGGGTCCCGTTGGCCGTGGTGTGGCCGAGCGCCACCAGCGGCCGGATGTGCCGTTCGTGGGACGCGTCGCCCATGCCCATCCAGGTGTGGACGGTGTCCGCCGCTTCCGCCGTCAGCGAAGAGATCGGCAGTTCCGCGAGGGTGCCGGGGAAACCGAGCACGAGCGTGGGCCGGAAGGCGTTCATCGCCTCGGCGACCGCTTCGCCCGACGTCCCGTCGGCCAGCATGGTCGGCGTTCCGAGCATCAGGGCGAGGCTCAGATAGCTGATCCCGGAGGAATGACTGTGCGGCAGCGCGGTGAGCATCCGGTCGGTTCTCCGGGAAGGGAACTTCCAGAGCCGTTCCCGTTTGCCGACGGAGAAAGTGCGGTGCGCGAAGGCCGTCGGCTTCGGCACACCGGTGGTGCCGGACGAGTGGGAGATCAGCACCAGGTCGTCGTCCCGGTGCCGGTGGGGATCCGGCAGCGGGGGAGACGGGCCGTCCCACGGTACGTCGACCGTCTTCTCATCGACGTACCGTCTTCCGGACACGGCGGGCACCTCGGTGTCGGTGACCACCAAAGCGGTGTCCGTGCGGTCGAAGTAATGCGCCGCCGTGTCCGGCGGCATCCGCGGATTGGTCAGCGTGGTGACCCCGCCGAGCGCCGTGATCGCGATGTGGTGCAGGAAACCGGCCAGCCCGTCACGCAGGTGGACACCGACCCGCGTGCCCGGTTCCACGCCCTCCGCCGCGTACCAGTGCGCGCGGCGCAGCACCTTGTCGCGCAGTTCGGCGAGGGAATGTCCCACCACTACACCGTCCTCGTGCCGGAACAGCAGCGGCCGGTCGAGGTCGCGGGCGATTTCGCAGACGTGCCAGAAGAAATTCCCCGCGCCCAGCTCACGCCTTGTCGACAGTTTCAGCCGGTCGGCGACGGACCGGTGCGTGCCCAGCAGATACACGATGCCCTCCGGCTCAAGACCTGCGGCCGAGGCCGCGCATGACGTGTTTCAGCTCGTCGAAGGAGTCGAGGTCCGGCACCGTCCAGCCGTCGAGGTCGTACTCGCGCAGGCACTGCTCGGCGAACCCCTTGTACCCGTCGACCTGGCCGCTTTCGGTCTGCGCCGCGAGGATCTCGGTGCGGATCGATTCGTGGTTCCCGGAGGAGTTGCGCTCGTACAGTTCGTGCCTGCTGCCGAACTCGGTGCCGATCGCGTCCCACAGCAGCTTCATCAGCTTCACCCGGCTCACCGCGTCGTGCCCGTTCGAGCCGCGGACGTACTTGTCGAGATAGGGCCGGATCGCGGGGTTCTTGAAGTCGTCCGCGCTCGAGTTGACGTAGATGAGGCCGCTGGCGACGTCCTGCTCGATGATCTCCTTGATCCGCGGGTAGCCGAGCGTCATGAACCAGCGGTACGCGAGGCCGTAGTCCTTCCGCGGCAGCAGCGAACCGTCCCGCCACTCCCGCGGATTCCTGGCCATCGCCTCGCTGAGCGCCCAGAACAGGTTGCGCCAGGCGAGCACCTCACCGGCCCGCGCCTGCACGCCGCGGAAGTCCTTGGTCCCGGTCATCTCGATCGCCTTGAGCAGGAGACCCGCGATGAAGTCGATCTTCACCGCCAGCCGGATACAGCTCTGGAAGGTCAGCCGCTCCAGCGAACCGGACTCGGCGACGAATTCGTTCACCTTGTCGGAGTCGCCGTAGATGAACACGTTCTCCCAAGGAATGAGCACCTTGTCCATCACGAAGATCGTGTCGTTCTCGTCGAACCGGCTGGAGAGGGGATGGTCGTAAGGACTGCCCATCACCGCGGCGGTGGCCGCGTAGGACGGACGGCAGATGAGCTTGAGCCCCGGCGCGGTCATCGGCAGGGTCGCGATCAGCGCGAACTCGCGTTCCTTGATGGGCATGCCGTAGTGCGAGATGAAGTTCAGGTTGGTGATCGCGGAGCCGGTGGCGACGACCTTCGCGCCGCTGACGATCAGGCCGCTGTCGGTTTCCTTCTCCACGTGGACGAAGACGTCCTTCACCGACTCGGACGGCAGGTGCCGGTCGACCGGCGGATGCACGATCGCGTGGTCCCAGAACAGCACTTTCTCCTGGGACTCGCGGTACCAGCGGCGCGCGTTGTCCTGGAACGGCGAGTAGAAGTCCGCGTTGGCGCCGAGTGTCCCGAGGAAACTCGCCTTGTAGTCCGGGCTCCGGCCCATCCAGCCGTAGGTGAGCCTCGCCCATTCGGCGATGGCCTCGCGATCGTCGAGGAGGTCCTGCGGGGTGCGCGGGGTCCGGAAGAAGCTGTGCGTGTAGCCGCCGCTCCCGGTGTCGGTCGCGGTCGTCAGCACGTCGTGTTTGGCAGGGTCGTGCAACGCGTCGTAAAGCCGCGCGGTCATCAGGGCGGAATTGCGGAACGCCGGATGCTTCGTGACGTCGGCGACGCGGTCGCCGTAGAGGTAGATTTCCCGGTCGTCGCGCAGGCTTTCCAGATATTCCTGCCCGTTCATCGGCCGGGAAGCCGTCGGACGGCCGTTCGCCGGACCGGTGGTTTCCTGCTGGAGTGTCATCGAAGGATTCCTGTCCCGTCGGTGGTAGGGGCGAGCGCTTCGGTGGCGGTTCGGCGCAGTTCGTGGAAGCCGCCGCGGTGGAAGACGAGCGGGGGACCGCCCCGGATCTCGAAGTTCCGCACTTCGCCGAGGTAGATCACGTGGTCGCCACCGTCGTAGGAGGCCCACGGCGCACAGCTCAGATACGCGGCGCAGCCGGCGAGCCGGACGGAATGCGGGAACACGTCCCAGCGGATCTCCGGTGCCGGATCCGTGCCCGCGCCCGCGAAATGCCGGGCGATTCCTTGCTGCCACGTGGAAAGGATGTTGATTTCGAAAGCGGCTCCCGCCAGTCGCGCGCACAATCTGCTGCGGCGGTCCAGCGAAACCATCACGAGCGGCGGGTCGAGCGAAATCGACGCGAACGCGTTCACCGTCGCGCCGTGTACGGCGCCTTCATGGCGAACGGTGACCACGGTGACGCCGGTGGCGAACTGGGCGAGGCAGTCCCTGAGCCCGCGGATCGCCTGTTTCACCGCCCACTTCCGGTTCGTCGGGGAAAGGGCGGGTGGGGTTCTTGGCCGGACACCGGTGTCTCCCTCCTGGACCGAATCGGTACGCCTCCCATGCTCACGAGGTCCGATGAAAAATCGAGCAAGGTCCGCTATAGCGATCTCCGTGATTCCTGGTATCCGCTTGGCTAGCCCTCGGATTACTAGGAATGACAGAGCACTATCTGCCGGACGCGTGGCCTGCGAGGCTGACTGAATCCCCGGATCGGAAAGCGACGATCCGGTTTGTCGCGGAGTCACGACCCGAGGAGCGTTCTGGTGACCAAGCAAGTGCCGCGCGTCGAGGAACTGGGCGCGGGTTTCACCCCGAGACTGTGGTGGACCCTGATCCTGCTGGCGGCCGCGGTGGCACTCGACGTCGGCAGCGTGGCGGTGGTCAATCCGGCGCTGCCCGACATCGGCCGGGATCTGCGGATGGACGACGCCCTGCTGCAGTGGACGATGACCGGCTACGGGATCACGTTCGCGGGCTGCCTGCTGTTCGGCGGCAGGCTGGCCGACGTGTTCAGCAGGCGGCTGGTACTGGCTGCCGGGATCGGGGTCTTCGCCGTCGGCGCGCTCGCCCCGGTCGTCGTGCCCACCGCGGAGGTGCTGATCGCGGCCAGGGCGGCACAGGGGATGGGCGCGGCCTTGTCCGTCCCGGCGGCGATGGCGTTGCTGTTCCAGGTCTTCCCGCCGGGACGGCTGCGCAACCGCGCGCTGGGGATCTACACCGCGGTGGGCGCGGCGAGCTTCGGGGTCGGCCTGGTGCTCGGCGGCGTGCTCACCAGCGCCTTCGGCTGGCACGCGGTGTTCGCCTTCAGCGCCGTCATGAGCGTGCTGGTGCTGCTCGGTATCCGGCCGCTCCTGCCGAGCTCCGTCGGCGACCGGCGGCCGGTCGACCTGCCCGGCGCGGCGATGGTCACCGCCGGCCTGCTGGCGGGCATCTTCGCGGTGACCAGGGCGGGCGAAGTGGGCCTGTCGGACACCGGCACGATCGTGTCGGCGCTGCTCGCGCTCCTGCTGCTCGCCGGTTTCGTGGCCTGGGAACGCCGGGCGCCGGAGCCGCTGTTCTCGGTCGGCATCCTGCGGTCCCGGCCGGTCCGCGCGGCGACCCTAGCCGGCGCGCTGTTCTTCTTCGCGCTCAACGGGGTCCTGTTCTTCGCGCCGCTCTACATGCAGGGCATGCTCGGCTACACGCCTTTGCAGTCGGGGCTGGCGGTACTTCCGATGAGCCTTCTCGTGGCCGTGTTCTCGAACGTCGCCGGCCGCCTGCTGTCGCGGTTCGGCCAGCGACGCGTTCTCGTCGCCGGCCTCGTCCTGCTCGCCGCGGGGGTCGCGCTCTGGCTCCGCACGCCGTTGGACGGCGACTACCTGACCCACATCCTGCCGGGGGTCGCGGTGATGGCCATCGGACAGGGCCTGGCCTACACCGCGCTCACCGCGGCTTCGCTCACCGGAGTGCCCGGTGCGCGGCACGGTGTCGCCGGCGCGTTCAACATCACCGCCCAGCAGGTCGGTTCGAGCGTCGGCATCGCGGCGCTCGTGGCGTTCGCTTCGGCACTGTCCGGATCGGGGGAGCAGGCCGATCGCCTGTCCACCTATCACGCGGTCTACCTGGTGATCAGCTGTGTCGTCATCGTGGGCGCGCTGGTCACCGCGGCCTTGTTCGGCCGTCGCGCGGACGACCGGGCGCCGGAGGTGGGCACCCCGGTCACCGGATGAGGTTTCACCCGTCAGCGCAGTGGATCGAAGGGAGTCGAGTCACCGTGAGGATCGCTTTGCTGGGCCCGCTCGAGGTGCAGTACGACGGGAGGCCGATCGCGCCCTCGGCGCCGAAGCAGCGAACGCTGCTGGCGCTCCTGCTGCTGAACGCCAACCACGAGGTGAGCGTCGGTCAGTGCGCCAGAGAGCTCGGGGACGGGGCGTCGAGGAAGTGTTCGGTGTCGACGGTGCACACGCACATCCTCCAGCTGCGCAAGGCACTCGGTCCCGCGGCGAAACGCCTGCGCACCACCGGCGCCGGCCCGGACGCGGGCTATCTGTTCACCACCGAGCCGATGGAACTCGACCTCGACCGGTTCGACAAGCTCGTCGGCATCGCGCGGACCCGGCGCGCGGACGGGAACCTCGGCGACGCGGCCAGGCTGATCACCGAAGCGCTCAACCTGTGGCGCACCGAGGCACTCGTCGACGTCAAGACCGGCCCGGGGGCGCAGCGGACGCTCGTCGGGCTGCGCACCAAACGGATGGAGGCCCTCGTCATCTGCGCCGACCTGGCGCTGCGGCTCGGTCACCACCGCCAGGTGCTCGGCAAGCTCACCGCGCTGGTGCACCGGCATCCGGCGGAGGAACAGCTGACCGCGCACCTGATGACGGCGCTCTACCGCAGCGGCAGGCAGGGCGACGCGCTGGCGGTGTACCAGCGGTTCCTGACCTCCGCCGAGACGAGCTCACGCGCCCTGAGCGAACTCCAGACGGCCATCCTCCTGGCCGACCCGGTCCTGGAGGGGCCCGCGATGACCCCCTCCGACCTCATCTCCGCCGGGTGACCGAGGGGGTCACCCGGCGATTTCG
Source organism: Amycolatopsis thailandensis (assembly GCF_042723255.1). Classification (NCBI taxonomy): domain Bacteria; kingdom Bacillati; phylum Actinomycetota; class Actinomycetes; order Pseudonocardiales; family Pseudonocardiaceae; genus Amycolatopsis; species Amycolatopsis thailandensis. Next base: position 4,434 of record NZ_JBHXJK010000155.1, on the reverse strand, counting down.
AGGAGCTCCAGGTCCCCGCCGGCGTGTTCGGCGCGGCCGAGGAGCTGGAGCGAGCCGGTGACCGGGTCCCGCCGGACCCGGTCACCGGTGGACAGCCAGCCACCGTTCCAGGGGTCGCTCTCCATGACGTACGGCGAACGTGCCAGGTGCACGTCCAGCACGCCGTTCGCGACGCGGATCCTGATCCCCGGCACCGGTTTCCCGACGCCGGAGACCGCGAACCGGCCCGCGACGTCCATCGAGATCACGCCGGTTTCGGTGGTGCCGTAAGCCTGGCCGACGCGCACGCCGTGCCGGGCCCGGAAGCGGTCGAAGACGTCGCGGCGCAGGACGTCGCCACTGGAGATCGCGGCACGCAGCGAGGTGAAGGGCTCGACGGAATCCTCGCCGAGCCGCGCGAAATGCCGGGGTTCCCCGAGGACGACGTCGGCCGCCCGCGTGGGCGCGGCCGGGGCGGGGAACAGCAGGACAGCGCCGGTGTCGAGGCCGTGCAGGACACCGCCGACGAGACCGAAGGAACGCGCGGTGGAGTTCAGCAGCAGCACCAGTTCCCCAGGTCCCGGAACGCCGTCCACGGCGGCGATCCGGCCGAGTTCGGCGAGGATCGACTCCGGCGTCCGGCCGATGAGCTTTCCCGCGCCGGTGGTGCCCGAGGAGAGCTGGAGCAGACCGTGGCCGGTGGAGGCGGGCTCGCCGTCGGGCAGCCGTCTCACCAGCACTTCGCATTCGTCGGTGAACGGGCGGTGCCTGCGACCGCTGCCGCCGAAGGTGACGAAGTACTGCGGCCGCCACCGGCCGAGCAGACAGGTCATCTCGGCGAGGCAGGTCTTCTGCTCGATCAAGGCGATCTGTGCGCCCAGCTCCCACAGGGCGAACACCGACCACAACTGGGTGAAGCTGGGGGTTCCGTGCAGGGCGACCGTGGTCCCGGCGCCGATGCCGTGATGGCGGTAGGCGTTGGCGAGCCAGGCCACCTCCGCCCGGAGCTTGCCGCGGGTGACGGCGCGCTCTCCGCACGCCCACAGCTCGTCGTCGGTGCCGCGGCCGAGAAGGTCCTCTCCCCACCAGGATCGCGTTTTCATGCCCACCACCGTCCGAAGGCCGGTCCCGCCCGGGCCGCGAGACCGGGGCGGGACCGGCGGAGGTCACTTTTCCAGACAGAATTCGCCGACGGGCCAGCCGACGTGCCGCTGGTCGGTGGCGAGGTAACCCAGTACCTGCGTGCCCGGCGTGAGCTCGGTGACGTTGAGCACCGCGCCGCCGGGGCCGAGCACCCGCACGTGCCAGTCGTCCTGCACGATCAGGTTGACGCCGACACCGTCCTCCGAAACGGCCTTGATGCTCAGCAGCGGCCGGGATTCCAGCTTGATCCGCCCGACCACGATCCGGCGGGTCCGGCCGTCGGCGCCGACGCCGAGCACGGTGCTGCCCGCCTTGAGCTCGCTCAGGTAGTTCGTCCGGTTGTCCTGCCCGAAGACGTACGAGTGCAGTGCCCCGGCGTTGATCCGGAACGGCCTCGTCGGCATGTAGGGCAGCGGATGGGTTTCGCTGCAGCACAGGATGAAACCCTGCGAGTACGAGCCGACCAGCATGCCCTCGTCCTCGCCGAAATGGGTGCAGGTGTCGATGCAGACCCGGTCGCCGAGTCCGCAGTGCTCGATCGACTCGACGGTGAGCTTGGCCAGGCTCAGCTGCGGGGTCTTGTCCCGCAGGATCTCCATCAGGCCGAAGACGTCGTTGGCGTCGCGAGGCGCCAGCAACACGCCTTCGGAGCCTTTTTCGAGGACGTCCACGATGATCTGCGCTTCTTCGAGATCGGCGGCCTGGCAGATCAGCTGCCCCGGCGAACCGTCCGCCGCCGCGATCACGATCTCCAGCGGGATCTTCGTCGGGTCGCGGAACTCCACCACCGTGTAAGGCAGCGAACGCGCGGATTCGCAGGCGAGCGTCAGCGTGGCGTCGTCGCGCACGTGCACCAGCCCGGCGATGTCGGTCTTGTCGTCGTACCACGCGCTCTTGAGCGCGTTCAGCTCGGTTTCCCCGCCCACGGTGCGAAGCCGCACCAGGCCCTCGCCGGCACCGGCGCCGTCCGGCTGGACCAGAACGCGTTTGACGGTGGCGGGAAGGGTGTCGAGCAGGCTTACGTCGTCGTGCACGATGGCGTCCACCCGCGCGTGCACGGCCGCGTCGACGACCGCCTCCCGCTGGACGTCGGGCACGGTACGGAGGTCGATCCAGGCGAACTTCACGGGGCACCCACCAGTTCCTTGCGCAGGGAGTCGGTCAGCTGAGGGCCGTGGATCGCCGCGGCCAGTTCACGGACGGCGCGGCGCGGGTCAGGGCTGTCGAAGACCCGCCTGCCCACGGCCACGCCCCGGCAGCCCGCCGCCAAGGCCGAGGTGGCGAAGGCGGTGAGGCCGCCTTCGACGGCGGCGCCGCCCGCGACCACGACCGGGATCGGCGAGCTGAGCACCACCTGGGCCATCCGCTCGGCGGGCGTGGCCAGCACCGTCTTGACGATGTCGGCGCCGAGGTCGGCCGCGATGCCGACCACGTGCGCGAGCAGCGCCGGATCACCGGGATCGCTGATCCGCGGGCCGCGGGGATAGATCATGGCCAGCAACGGCATTCCCCAGTTCGCGCAGGCCGACGCGACGGCGCCGAGATCGGCCAGTTGCACCGCCTCGGTCTCCGAACCGATGTTGACGTGCACGCTGACCGCGTCCGCGCCCAGCCGCACCGCTTCGTCGACACCACCGACGAGCACCTTGGCGTCCCGGTCGCTGGCGTGCGTGGTGCTGGCGGAAAGGTGCACCACCAGGGAACAGTCGCCCAGCGCCGCCGGATCGACCATGCGCGCGCGTCCCTTGTGCACGACGATCGCGTCGCCGCCACCGTCCGAGATGTCTTCTATCAAGCGATTGAAAGCCGCCGCGGTGCCGATGGGGCCATCGGAGATCGAATGGTCCAGCGGCACGAAGAGGTATCTGTTGTCACCGCGCCGGGAAAGGCGCGCCATGCGTAGTGATTTCCCGGTGAGAAGATTGACTGACATCTGCCCGCCTAGCGTGTCGTATCCGAAGTACCTGCCTTTGGCTGCTGGGCTCCGCATCCGGCATTCGAGCGGTGCGGGATTCTCCCTTGAGCCAGGCTGGCAGCGCACGCTGAAGAATCAGGCGAAAATCGGCAGAGATCAGCCGCCCGGCGCCGCGACCCGGTTCTCGGGCCCGGCCTCGCGCTCCGCGTGGGCGCGCTTCGTCTCGGCCGCCGCCGCGGCGAGCGCTTCGAGGGCGGCTTGGGACGGGCTGCCCTTGTCCGCTGTGTAGGTGACCAGTTTCTGGTCGAGCACACCGGGAACGGAAAGGGATTCATAATGCAATTCGAGTTTGCCCACCAGCGGGTGGTCGAACTCCCGCAGGCCGTGGCTCCGGTCCTGGACGTCGTGGTTCTCCCACCACTGCCGGAAATCCTCGCTCTTGAGGAACAGTTCCCCGACCAGCGCGACGATGCCGGGATCGTCCGGATAGCGGCCGACCGCCACCCGGAGATGCGCCAGTTCCTGCCGCGCCATCTGTTCCCAGTCCACGTACAGTTCCCGCGCGGCGGGGTCGCAGAAGCCGTGCCACACCATGTTGCGCAGCGGTGGGCGGCAGGCTTCGAAATCGGTGAGCAGCGCGACCGCGAGATCGTTCCAGGCGAGCACTTCCATCCGCCGCCCGACGACGAACGCGGGCGTGCTCGGGTTCAGCAGTTCGAGCAGCCTGCGCACGCTCGGCCGGACCTCTTCGTCGGAATTCGCCCGCCGGGGCGCCGGTTCGGAGCGGGCGAGCGTGTACAGGTGACTGCGTTCGTCCTCGTCGAGGCCCAGTACCCGTGAAAGCGCCTCCAGCACGGTGGGCGAGGGCCGCCCGTCGCGGCCCTGCTCCATCCGGACGTAGTAATCGACGCTGATCCCGGCCAGGTGGGCGATCTCCGTGCGGCGCAGGCCCGGAGTACGCCTGCGGCCGACCGACGTCAGTCCCACGTCCTCCGGCCGCAGCCGATCACGCCGGGACCGCAGGAAATCGCTGAGTTCCTTCCTTGCCTGCACCTACCCATTATGGCGGACGGGGCGAGGTGAACAACCTCGGTAAGCTGGTAATGCCATTACTAGGCTGGCGATTACTATTAAGGGGTAAGCCCGACGTGCCGTGGTGGGCGGGGATGCTTTCCCTCGCGCCGGGTGAGTGTGAGGGGGCAAAGGTGTTCTGCCGGGTTGCAGGTCCGTGAAGGCCTCCTTGAGGGGCCTAGAGTCCCTCAAGGAGGCCTTCACGGACCGGTGTTCGTCGGCGATCGGCGGGGTGAAGGGGCTCGAGAGCGTCGGGGATAGGCCACTTAGGGGGGAATGAACGGCCCCAAAAGGGTTAGCGGCCTCAAAAGCGGGGCGGGGGACGG
>NZ_JBHXJK010000154.1:0-18051 GCF_042723255.1 Amycolatopsis thailandensis | reverse complement strand
GAGATCGACCGGTCATCGGACCCGGACACGACCACCCAGCTACCGGCTTCACTGATCGCGGAGAACGACCACCCGCTGGCGGGCCCCGAGCCGACGACGCGGCTGGACCTGCCGCCGGCGCGGGGTGAAGGCTCGACCCAGCCACAGCCCTATCCGCGCCGCCCCGGGCACCAGCCGACCAGGCCGCTGCCGCAGGCGACGACCCCGCTCACCCGGCGGCCGCCCGCCGCGCCGGTGCAGAGTCCCCTGATCGAGCAGCCGGAACCGGAGACCGTCGAGAACGAGGTCGGCGGCTTGGTGCCGACGGTGAAGCAGAACCCTTCGGGGCGTTCGAACCTTTCGCGCCGGCTGGACGGCATCTAGTCCCCTCACGCGCTATGAAAGGTCCTTTCCTTGCAAAATTTGCAAGGAAAGGACCTTTCATAGCATTGGGGGCACCCACCTCAGGCGGTTTGGATCACCCGATCGATTTCCTTGATCGCCGCACCCCCGCCGTAAGTCGCGTTCGACAGCATCGCGACGTCCAACCCCTCGGACGGGTAGTGCCGCATGAGCGAGCAGACGCCGACGTTCCCGCCGTCCTTGTAGTAGTTCCGCACCGAGCCGTCCTGGTCCAGGACGAATTCGAGCCCGAAGCCGTACCAGACGCCGCTGCCGTGAAGCACCTGTGGCGTCAGGAACTCCTTCGTGCGCTCAGGGCTCAGGAGTCGTTCCTCGCGGATCGCTCGCAGAAGCCGGACGAGGTCGCCGACGGTGCAGTACGCACCCCCATCGGGTGAACCGATCGGCGGGTAGCTGAAGATGTTCTGCTTCCAGCCGGTGATCCGCTCGCCGTCGAGGATCGGGTCCCAGCCTTCGGCGACCCTCGGCTGCGGGTCGCGCCGGTCGAAGAACCCCGATTCGGTCATCCCCGCACGATCGAGCACGGCATCCCGGACATGGTCGCGATACGACGTCCCGGTGATCCGCTCGATCACCAGCCCGGCGAGGACGTACCCCGAATTGCAGTACCGGCAGCCCTCGCCCGGTGCGAAATTCGGTGCCCGGTAAGCGAAATTTGGCAGATGGTCACGCGTTTCGACGACCGAATACACCGGCTTGTCGACCCACAGCGCCTCGTAACTCTCGCCCGCTTCCTCGTCGGCGTCGTCGGCGATCCCGGAGGTGTGCGTGAGCAGATGCCGCGTCGTCGCCTCCGGCGCGATCGTCGTGCCGCCGAGGTCGAGGAGCTCGCCGATCGGACGGTCGAGGTCCAGCCGTCCCTCGTCGGCCAGGCGCAACGCGGCGAGCGCGGTGAGGACCTTGGTGACCGACGCGGTGTCGTACCGGATGTCCGGCGCGTTGGGCACCGACCAGCGGCGGCTGGCCAGACCGTATCCGCGTTCGAAGAGCGTCTCGTCACCACGCCGGATCAGCACGACCCCCGAGAAGCGGTCCGCCCCTGCGCGTTCGGTCAGCCAGGTGTCCAGTTCGGCGAAGTCCATTCGCCGAAGGTAACGACGGCAGGCTGCCGAGTCGCGCGAGTTCCGATGGCCGGAACGGCTACTTCGGGCGAGTCTCGAGCTTGAGCCGCAGCGCGAGCCCGGCCTTCACCGCGAGCATGACGGGCTTCCACAGAAGGCCGCGGTGACGGTCCGCGAGATAGCGGTACGCGCTTTCGTGGTGCGCGCGCAGCATCTTCGCCGAAGCCTGCGAAGTCGAGTGGCCACCGATGTGCATGACGCTGGACGAAGGCGCGTAGACGTTCAGCCAGCCCGCACGGGCCAGCCGATCGCCGAGGTCGACGTCCTCGAAGTACATGAAGTAGCGCGTGTCGAAGCCGTCGACCGAGTCGAAGGCCTCACGGCGGATCAGCTGGCAGGAGCCGGAAAGCCAGCCCGCCGTGCGCTCGACCGGGGTGCCGGTCTCCTGGCGGTACTGCCGCGTCCACGGGTTGCCCGGCCAGATCTTGCCGAACGCCGCGTGCCCGATCCCGCGGCCGAACGACGGCAGCAGCCGGGCCGACGGGTAGACCGTGCCGTCGAGATCGTGGATGAGCGGCCCGAACGCGCCACCGCGCGGCCAGCGCCCGGCGACCTCCAGCAGCGCGTCGAGCGAACCGGGCTCCCATTCGAGGTCCGGGTTCACCACGACGACCCAGCCGTAGCTGTCGTCGAGTTCCGCGACACCGCGGTTGGCGGCCGTGCCGTAACCGACGTTCTCGCCGATGCTGAGCAGCTTGACGTTGTCCCGGCGGGCGGCCTTCTCCGGAGCGCCGTCCGTCGAGTCGTTGTCGGCGACGACGACCTGGACGTCCCGGTCCGTCGCCTTCTCGAGCGTGTCGAGGAACTTCTCGAGGGTTTCGCCGGGGAAGTACGTCACGGTCACGACGGCGATCCCGTCGCCGTAGCTGGGGTGCTCAGTCACGCGGCCATTGTCCACCCGTCACCGAACGTGCTTTGCGCCCCCACCCCCTCCAGCGCGATTTGCGCGCTGGCAACAGAGCGTTTCCACCCGACTCCCTTGCGCAGTCATCGGCGGGCAGAATGGGCCGATGCCCGTGCACGCCTTCATCGACGAATCGGTGCGAGATCAGCGATACCTCTTGTGCATGACGCTGGTCGCACCGGCCCAGCTCACGCCCGCACGACGAGTCCTGAGTTCGTTGCTGCTGCCCGGCGGGCGAGAGCTGCATTTCAAGAAAGAGAAGGAACCTCGTCGCAGGCAACTGATCGACCGGATCACCGCTTTGGAAGTCACGACAGCCCTCTATCTGGGCTCATGCACCCGAAAAACGGAGGAAGACACCCGGCAGAAATGCCTTGAACGCGCTGTCACCGACTTGCTCGCCAAGAATGCTCATAGGCTGGTTCTCGATTCGCGAGACCATCGCGATGTCCACGACCGCCGGACGCTCCAGCGAACCCTCGGCTACCGCCCCTCCAAAACCGAGCTCACCTACGAACATCTGAACTCGACCGCCGAACCCTTGCTGTGGATTTCCGACGCCGTGGAATGGTGTTTCGGCGCGAGCGGTGATTGGCGCCGGAGAGCGAGCCGGCTCATCGATTCGATCACCGAGCTTTGAACAGCGAAAAGCCCGTGAGACGACCGTCCGGACGCGTCACGGGCTTTCATACTCGGCCCCACCGGGACCTCGCGCATCAAGCATACCCCATCCCCTGACGCCGTCCTTATCGTTCGCGAGGCCGGTGAGTCAGCCCGCCCGCCGTTGCGCGTGCCGGCGGAAAGCCTTCGCGTAAGCCTCCCGGTGCCGCTCCGCGGTCGTCGCCCACGAGAACTCCTTCGCCCTCAGCTGCGCGGCTTCGGCCAGCTCGGCCCGCCGCGCGGGAGCGTCGAGCAGCTCCGAGATGGCCGCCGCGACGTCTCCGGCGCCGACACCGCAGTACGCGACCGCGTCCCCGCCGACCTCGGGCAGCGAAAGCCGTCGCGTCGTGAGCACGGCGGCCCCGCACGCCATCGCCTCCAGCACCGGCAGCCCGAAACCCTCGCCGAGGCTCGGGTAGGCGACCAGTTCGGAGCCGCCTAGGAACCCGGCGAGCGTGTCGAACGGCAGATAGCCCGCCCGGATCACCCGCAGCCGGTGCGGCACGGCGTCCAGCGCGCGTTCGACCTGCGAGTCCCAGCCCGGCTGCCCGGCCAGCACCAGCGCGGGCGGGTTCGGCCTGCCGATCACGGCGCGCGCGAAGCCGCGGATCAGCGCGGGCACGTTCTTGCGCGGTTCCAGCGCGCCGAGGAAGGCGACGTACGGCGTCTTCCCGAGGCCGACGGCGTCGCGCGCGGCCTCGATTTCGGCGGGCGAGGGCGGATGGAACCGGTCCGGTTCGACGCCGTGGTGGATGATCTCGAGTTCGGCCGTCCGCACCTGGCCGACACGCTCCAGCTCGGCCGCCGTCGCGATGCTCGGCACGACACAGAGCGTCGCGCGGCGAAGCGCCGTCGCGGTCCAGGCGCGGAAGAAGCGCGCCTTCACCGAAGAGTGCAGGACCGCGTCGGTGAAGAAGGTCGCGTCGTGCAGCGTCACCACCGAAGCGGCAGGGCTCGCCAGCGGCATCGTGTAGTGCGGCGAATGGACGACGTCGGCGGAGAGCCGGCGGACCAGCCGGGGCAGGGTCGCCTGCTCCCAGGTCAGCCTGGCCGTCCTGGTCGACGTCGACGGCGAGGTGGGCACGATCCGCGCGCCGGGCGCCAGCCGGTCGTACAGCACCGCGTCCCGCGGCTGGCAGACGACGGTGATCCGGGCGCCGTCCGCGTCCAGCGCCGCGACCAGCGAATCCACGTAACGACCGACGCCGCCCCTGTCCGCGGGGACGGCGGTCGCGTCGATCAGCACGCGAGGGTCATCGGTCACCCTAGGAGGGTACGACTGCGCGTCACCTCCGCGGTGGGGAACCGACAAACTGATCGCGCAGGTGGAGGCCCCAAACAGCGGAAGCGGCACGCTGCCAGGTGAACTCACTCGAACGGCTGAGACCGCTGTCACGCAGCGCCGCCGCCTGCTCCGGATGGCCTAGTACGCCGGACAGCGCGTCCGCAAGCGCTTGCGCCTCTCCCACCGGAACGACGACGCCCGCTCCCCCGGCCACCTCGACCAGGGCCGGGACGTCCGAATGCACCACCGGCACCCCGGCCGCCATCGCCTCGATCAGCGGCAGCCCGAACCCCTCCGCCCGGCTCGGCATCGCCAGCACCGACGCGCCCCGCAGCACGAACGCCAGTTCCGCGTCGCTCACCTTCCCCAGCAGCCGGACGTCGGCGCCGTGCTCGCGCGCCAGCGCCACCGGGTCGATCCCGCCCCAGCCCGGCTGCCCGGCCAGCACCAGCGGCACCCCGATCCGGCCGGCGGCCTCGATCAGCACGTCGACGCCCTTGCGCGGCTCGATCGTCCCGACCGCGAGCACGTACCGCTCCGGCAGCGCGACCTCGGCGAACTCGGTGTGCGACCGGACGCCGTGCGGGATCACGCGCACCGGCACGGACACCGGCACCAGCGCGGCGAGCTCGTCCGCAATCGCTTGCGTGGGCACCGTCAGCGCGGTCGCCCGGGACGCGGCCCGCGTGATCACCGCCTTGTGCCACGCGACGCCGCGCGGGGTCAGCGTCCCGGGATGTGTCCACGGCACGGTGTCGTGCACCGCGACCGACAGCGTCCGCCCCTTCGGCACCCGGGCGGGCGCGAGCGGCGTCGGCGCGTGGACCGCGTCGCCACCCGGCCACCACGGCAGCCCCAGCTGCCAGGCCGCGATCAGCGCCCGCGGCGGGATCGGCAGCACCCGCGGCCCGTCGACGCCCTCGACGACGGCGGCCTCGGTGTCGGCGTGCCGCGCGACCACGCTCGACACCGTCCAGCCCGCCGGTGCGGTCTCGGCGAGCGCCCGCAGCAGCTCGCCGGTGTAGCGGCCGGTCCCGCCGGGGACCGGCGCCAGCAGCTGCTCGGCGAGCACGACCAGTTCGGGCATGGTCTCTATTCTCTCTGGCATGACCAGCACCACCGTCGTCGTGGTCACCTGGCGCGGCGCCGCGCACGTCACCGCCTGCCTCGACGCCCTCGCCGCGCAGTCCCGCGCACATCGGACGCTGGTCGTCGACAACGCCTCCGACGACGGGACGGCCGCGCTCCTCGCCGCCCATCCGTCGAAACCCGAGGTGCTGCGGCTGCGGCGCAACACCGGGTACGCGGGTGCCATGGCCGCCGCGCTGGACAAAGTGGACACGCCGCTCATGGCGTGGCTGAACGACGACGCCGCGCCGACCCCGGGATGGCTCGCGACCTGCGAAGACACCCTCGAAAAAGCTCCGCTCGCCGGCGCCGTGAGCGCCCGGCTCACCCTGGCCGACGGCACCGTCCAGTCCACCGGCGTCCGCCTGACGGCCGACGGCCACGGCGCCGACCTACCCGAACCCGCCGACGAGGTCTTCGGCTTCTGCGGGGGCGCGGCCGTGCTGAACGTCGAGGCGCTCCGTGCCGTCGGAGGCGTCCCGGCCTCCTACTTCTGCTACTACGAGGACACCGACACCGCCTGGCGGCTGCGGCTGGCGGGCTGGGACGTCGTCGGCGCCGAAGCCGACGTCACCCATCAGCACGGCGCGAGCACCCGGCCGGGTTCGGTCCGGTTCCACCTGTGGAACGAACGCAACCGCCTGCTGACCCTCCTCCGGTGCGCACCGGGACAGGTGGCGATCCGCCAGCTGGTGAAGTTCGCCGCGCTCACGGCAGTACTCCCGTTACGAGGGAAACCGCAGGCGCCGAACTTCCGTCTCAGCCTCAGATGCCGGGTCCTGGGCGCCGTCGTCGCCCGCCTGCCGCGCACGCTGGTCGAGCGGCGGGCCATCGGGCGGCGGGCGGCGCTCGACCGAGGCGCGGTCTGGGAGGCGTGGGCGGGCCTTTAAGCTCTGACAGAAGACGGAGATGAAGATCGAGTCCGAGAAGTGCCTCGCAGGAGCCCGCCCTCGGCCGAAGGCCCCGCTTCGCGACGGCAGGGCGCCCCAGCACCAGCGGCGCGGGGAAGGCCAGACGAGCGCCCTGGCGGTGCGAAGCGGTCGCGGGCTCTTCATCGACACCGTCCAATCGAGTGCAGGGAGTACGGCTTTGGCGCAGGGGGAAACGCAACCGGTCGTCTCGGTGATCGTGGTGAACTACCGGGGAGCGGCCGACACCATCACCTGCCTGAACGCCCTCGCTGAACACGATTACCCGAACCTCGAGGTCATCTGCGTCGACAACGCCTCCGGCGGCACCGACGTGGCCGAGATCAGGGCCGCCGCCCCGGGCGCCAAGCTCGTCGAGTCGCCGGTGAACTCCGGCTTCGCGGGCGGCTGCAACCTCGGTGCCCGGCACGCCACCGGCACCGTCCTCGCCTTCCTCAACAACGACGCCCGCCCGGCGCCCGGCTGGGTGGGCACGGCCGTCGCCGAGCTGCGCGCGCAGCCGACCGTCGCCGCCGTGGCCAGCAAGGTCCTCGACTGGGAAGGCACCGGCACCGACTTCGTCGACGCGGGCCTGACCTGGTTCGGCATGGGCTACAAACGCCACGCGGGCAGCCCACTGGCCGACGTCCCCGCCGCCGAACACGAGATCGCCAAGGACGTCCTGTTCGCGACCGGTTCGGCGATGTTCGTCCGCGCCGGGGTGTTCGCCGAACTCGGCGGGTTCGACGAGCGGTTCTTCATGTTCTACGAGGACGTCGACCTCGGCTGGCGGCTGAACCTGCGCGGCTGGCGGGTGCGGTACGTGCCGGAGTCGCTGACCTATCACAAGCACCACGCCACCATGTCCACAGTGGACGCCCCCGACTCCGGCCGCGAGACGTTCCTGCTGGAGCGCAACGCTTTGGCCGCGCTGTACAAGAACCTTTCCGACGAGACACTCTCGCGCGCGCTGCCCGCCGCCCTGGCGCTGGCCGTCCGCCGGGCGACCGCGCGCGGCGACCTCGACGCCACCCGGCTCGACCTCGCCCAGGGCGTCGGCCCGGCCGAAACCGGTCCGGTCGAGGTACCGAGGACGACACTGGCCGGCGTGCTCGCGATCGACCAGTTCGTCGAGCTGCTGCCGTCGCTCGCCGAATCGCGCGCCACCGAACAGGCCGCCCGTGTCCGCACCGACGCCGATCTGCTTCCCTTGCTGCGCAAGGCCTTGGAGCCCGCGTATCCGCTGCCGCGCTATCTCGCCGCACACGACATCCTGGTCGAGACGTTCGGCATCGACGCCCTGTTCGGACAGCGCCGCAAAGTCCTGGTCATCACCGGCGACGCGATCACCGAACGGATGGCGGGACCGGCGATCCGCGCCTGGAACATGTCCGCGACGCTGGCCACCGAGCACGACGTCCACCTGGTGACGGTCAACCCGCTCGCCGACCCGCCGCCCGCGCCGTTCCGGGTCAGCGCGGCGACCCGGCGCGACCTGGAGACCCCGATCGCCTGGGCCGACATCATCGTCCTGCAGGGCCACGTGCTGGAACTCGCGCCCTCGCTCAAGAAGCAGTACGCGCACAAGATCGTGGTCGCGGACCTGTACGACCCGATGCACCTGGAACTGCTCGAACAGGGCAAGGGCGTCCCCGACGACAAACGCGCGCTGGACCTCATCGGCGTCACCAAGGTCCTCGACGCGCAGCTGGAACGCGGGGACTTCTTCCTGTGCGCGTCGGAACGGCAGCGGCACTTCTGGCTGGGCCACCTCGCCGCGATGGGCAGGCTCTCGCCGCGGCTGTACGACGCCGACCCGACCACCCAGTCACTGCTCTCGATCGTCCCGTTCGGGCTGTCCCCCAACGCCCCGGTCCGCACCGGCCCCGGCCTCCGGTCCACTTTGGACGGCATCGGCGAGACCGATCACGTCGTATTGTGGGCGGGCGGCGTCTACAGCTGGTTCGACCCGCTCACCCTGGTCCGCGCGATCGAACGGCTGCGGCAGCGCCGCGGCGACGTCCGCCTGGTGTTCCTCGGGATGAAACACCCCAACCCCGAAGTCACCGAAATGGACATCGGGGCGCGCACGATGCTGCTTTCGGACACCCTCGGCCTCACCGGCAAGCACGTGTTCTTCAACCAGCACTGGGTGCCCTACGAGGAGCGCCAGAACTGGCTGCTGGACGCGAACTGCGGTGTCACCACGCATTACGAGCACGTCGAGACGACGTTCGCCTTCCGCACCCGGGTGCTGGACTACCTGTGGGCGGGGCTGCCGATCGTCACCACCGACGGCGATTCGTTCGCCGACCTGGTCCGCGAGGAACGGCTCGGCGTCGTCGTCCCGGCAGAGGATGTGGACGCCCTGGCCGCCGCACTGGAAAAGGCCTTGTACGACGAGGAGTTCGCCGCGGGCTGCGTCGAGCGGATGGCCGCCGTCGCCCAGCGCTATGCCTGGCCGGAGGCGCTGAAACCGCTGGTGGAGTTCTGCCGGAACCCGCGGCCCGCCGCGGACCGGCTCCCCGGTTCGGACGATCTCGTGGTCACCGCGCCGGTACGGGGCAAGGAAATGCTGCGCCGCGACGTCGACCTGATCCGCGAGTACCTCGCCGACGGCGGGCCGAAGGAACTCGTGCGGCGCGTCGGCGGCCGGGTGGTCAAGGTCGCCAAGCAGAGGCTCGGCCGTGGCTGATCGTCCGTTGCGCGTCCTCCTCGACGGGACCCCGCTGCTCGGTGCCAGGACGGGCATCGGCCGGTACACCGTCGCCCTGTCCGAAGAGCTCGCCTCGATGTCCGAAGTGGACACTCGCGCGGTCGCGTTCACCCTGCGGGGCTGGCGGCGGCTGCGGCATGTGCTGCCGCACGGTGTCCGGGCCCGTGGCATGCCGGTGGCGGCGCGGCTGCTGCGCAAGGCGTGGCTGCGTTCGCAGCTGCCGCCGGTGGAACTGTTCGCCGGGCCGACGGACGTCGTGCACGGCACCAACTTCGTGCTGCCGGGCCGGTTCCGCGCGGCGGGTGTGGTGACCATTCACGATCTGGCCTTTTTGGACGCTCCCGGAGAGCTCGCGCCGAGTGATCACGAGCTGCCGCGGCTGGTCCGGCGCGGCGCCCGGCTCGCCGACGCGATCTGCACCCCCACCAACGCCGTCGCCGACCAGGTCGCCGAACGCCTCGACGTGGATCGCGGCAAGATCATCGTCACCCCGCTCGGGGTGAACCCGGCCTGGTTCACCGCCCGCCCGCCGGACCGGGAACGCCGCGAGGAACTCGGTCTTCCGGACAAGTACCTGCTCTTCGCGGGCGCCCCCGGTCCCCGGAAGGGCCTGCACTGGCTTCAGCAGGCGCACGAGGCGGCGCCGGATCTGCCGGAACTGGTGTTCGTCGGCCCGGGTTCGTTCTCGGTGGGCTCGCGGTCGCGCCATGTGGGCTACCTGTCGGACGTGAACCTCCGCCGGGTCGTCGCCGGGGCCAGCGCGCTGGTGCTGCCGTCGCGCGACGAAGGCTTCGGGCTCCCGGTGCTGGAAGCGCTGGCATCGGACGTTCCCGTGGTGTGCACGGACATCCCGGCACTGCGCGAGGTCGCGGGGAACTGCGCGAGCCTCGTGCCTTACGAGGACGTCGACGGGCTCGTGGAGGCGCTGCGAATGGCCGTCAGCGACCCGCACGCCGTCGCCACTTCGGCCGCGCGCCGCGCCCACGTCGCGAACTTCACCTGGCGCGCGTGCGCCGAACTCACCGTCGCCGCGTACCGCCAGGCCAGTACCAAACACTGACCCCCTGCGTTTCGTCCTCTGGATGCGGTAGTTGGCACCGCGAACTACCGCATCCAGAGGACGAAATGCATAGGAGTCAGGAGGCGAAGTAGGCCTTCAGGGCATCCGTCCAGTCCCGAAGCGGCGTGAGACCGGCCTCGCGCCACGAAGCGTTCGAAAGCACCCCGTACGCCGGGCGCTTCGCCGGACGCGGGAACTCCGCCGTCGTACACGGCTTCACCCGCGCCGGATCCGCGCCGAGCTCCGCGAAGATCGCCTGCGCGAACCCGCACCACGTCGTCGACCCGCCGCCCGTGCAGTGCAGCACCCGCTGCGGCGGGCCTTCGCCTGCCGCGACACGACCGGCCAGCTCCAGCAGCCCGGCGGCGAGATCGCGGGACCAGGTCGGAGCACCGGTCTGATCGTCCACTACGGACAGTTCTTCGCGTTCTTTTTCCAGCCGCGCCATGGTCTTCACGAAGTTCGACCCGGTCTTGCCATACACCCAGGACGTCCGCACGATCCAGGACCGCGCTCCCGACCCGAGGACCGCGTCCTCACCGGCCGCCTTCGTCCGGCCGTACGCGTTGAGCGGCCCCAGCAGATCCGTGACCTCGTACGGCGAAGTCGCGTCGCCGGCGAAGACGTAGTCCGTGGACACGTGGATGAGCGGCACCCCGCGCGACGAACACGCGGCGGCGAGCACCCGGGGTCCGTCGGCGTTCACCGCGAACGCCCGCTCCTCGTCGGTTTCCGCGGCGTCCACCGCGGTGTAGGCCGCCGCGTTGATCACCACCGGCGATGTCCCCGCCGCCCGGGCCCGGTCCGCCAGCTCGGTGACCGCGGCGACGACCTGGCCGGTGTCGCGCACGTTCAGCTCCGCCGACGACGGCGTCGCGGAGTCCGGCGCCAGCGCCGCGATGTCCTGTCCCAGCTGGCCGGATCCGCCCGGTACGAGAACGCTCAGCACTTTCAGGCCCCCGCGCGGTTCTTCAGCGGCTCCCACCACGAACGGTTTTCCCGATACCAGGCGACCGTGTCGGCGAGTCCGTCCTCAAAGGACATTCGCGGCGCGTAACCGAGCTCGGCCGAGATCTTCGTGATGTCCACCGAGTAGCGGCGGTCGTGACCCTTGCGGTCCTCGACCGGCTCGACGCTCTCCCAATCGGCGTCGACGGCGTCCAGCAGCCGCCCGGTCAGCTCGCGATTGGTCAGTTCCGTGCCGCCGCCGATGTTGTAGACCTCGCCCGGCCTGCCGCCGTCGACGACGAACTGGATGCCGCGACAGTGATCGTCCACGTGCAGCCAGTCACGCACGTTGAGCCCGTCGCCATAGAGCGGGACCTTTTTGCCGTCGAGCAGATTGGTCACGAAGAGCGGGATGACCTTCTCCGGGAATTGGTACGGACCGTAGTTGTTCGAGCACCTCGTGACACAGACGGGCAGTCCGTGGGTGCGGAAGAAGGAACGGGCCAACAGATCCGAAGAAGCCTTCGACGCCGAGTACGGCGAATTCGGCTCCAAAGCGTGGTCTTCGGTCCAGGATCCTTCGTCGATCGAGCCGTAGACCTCGTCGGTCGACACGTGGACGAACTTCCCGACCTCGGCTTCGAGCGCGGCCTGCAACAGGGTCTGCGTGCCGAGCACGTTGGTCAGCACGAAGTCGGCGGCTCCGGCGATCGAACGGTCCACATGGGACTCGGCGGCGAAGTGCACGACGAGGTCGATGCCCTGCATCAGCTCGCTGACCAGGGCGCCGTCGCAGATGTCGCCCTTTTCGAACCGGTAGCGCGGGTTCTTGCGGACCGGTTCCAGATTCGCTTCGTTGCCCGCGTAGGTCAGCTTGTCGAGCACGATCAGCTCGGCGTCGGCCAGGCTCGGGTATGCCCCCGTCAGCACCTGCCGGACGTAATGCGAACCGATGAACCCGGCACCCCCGGTGACCAGCACCCGCATCCCGCGACCCTCCCTTGACGACTTCCCGGACCAGCCGAGTGTGTCACGACCGGGGCAACCTTTCACCAGCCTACGGACGTCTAACACCGGGATCAGTAGAGTTGTCCGAGTGGCACGAGTGTGCCCTGGGGAGATTTGTGGAGGACCGCACGTGACCGAGTGGCCCGGGCCACCCATTCCGGCGCGCCGTGGCGGCGTCGCTATGTTCGCCCGCCGCGGGGTGAAGGTCGTGTTCAGCCTGGTCTCGATCACGATCCTGACGCTGACCTGGTGGGGCTGGCAGTTCATCGGCGACCCGTCGCAGGGCTTCGCGACCACGAACATCTTCGAGGACAACGGCCACCCGCCGGCGAAACCGCTGGACGGCGCGATCGACATCCTGCTCGTCGGCCAGGACAGCCGCACCGACGCGCAGGGCAACCCGCTGCCGCGCGAGGTCCTCGACATGCTGCACGCCGGCGTCTCGGACGGCGAGCGCCAGACCGACACGATGATCCTGGTGCACATCCCCCAGAACGGTAAGAAGGCGACCGCGATCTCCTTCCCCCGCGACTCCTGGGTCGAGATCACCGGCGGTTTCGGCAAGCACAAGCTCAACAGCGCGTACGTATACGCCTACAACGACACGTCGAAGACGCTCCAGCAACAGGGCAACTCCGACCTCAAGGACGTCGACGCCAAGGCCAAGGACGCCGGCCGCAAGAACCTGATCGCGACGCTCGAGAAGTTCATCGGCAAGCCGAAGATGATCGACCGGTACGCCGAGGTGAACCTGTCGAGCTTCTACGAGATCACCAAGGCGATCGGCGGCGTCGAGGTCTGCCTGAACGGCCCGGTCAAGGAGAAGAAGTCCGGAGTGGACCTGCCCGCCGGGAAGTCGACCGTCGAAGGGGTCCAGGCGCTCGCGTTCGTCCGCCAGCGGTACGACCTGCAGAACGGCGACCTCGACCGGATCGCGCGGCAGCAGGCCTTCCTGTCCGGGCTGGCGAACAAGGTCCTCTCCTCCGACGTCCTGATCAACCCGGTGAAGATCTCGGACCTGATCGGCGCGGTGAAGAAGTCGGTCGTGCTGTCGGCGGGCTGGGACCTGCCGGAGTTCGCCGCGCAGATGCGCGGGCTGACCAGCGGCAACGTCGAGTTCCACACGATCCCGACGCAGGGTGACGCGACCATCGGCGGCGCCGCCGTGCTCCGGGTGGACCCGGCGCAGGTGCAGGCCGAGGTCGCCCGCCTGACCTCCGACGGCGAAACGGCGCCCACCTCGACCCCGGCCACGCTGCCGGGCGCGGAAGCAGTGACCGTCGAACTCTTCGACGGCTCCGGCTCCCCCACCCTGGCCACCGTGACCCGGAACCTCTTGCAGGGCAAGGGTTTCAAGCTCGCGGCGGACACCAAGCTGAGCACCCGCAACTCGACGGTCATCCGGCACGCGCCGGGCGACGAGGCCGCGCTGGCCCTGATCAAGCAGGTCTTCGGCACCGCGGTGCAGGCCGAGGCGGACCGGGACGTGCCCCCCGGGAAGGTGCGGGTCCTGCTCGGCAAGGACTTCAAGGGCGCTTCCGCGGATCAGGGCGGCGTGGCCACCACGACCCCGCCGAAGTCGCCACCGGCTTCGAAGCCGGCTCAGCCGCCCTCCAGCCCTCCGGCGGCCCCCAGCACGAAGCCGATCGTCGCGGGCAATGTGCCCTGCGTCAATTAATCCCCGGGTACTCAGCGTGGCCGACCTCGCCGTGGCCTAGCCTTCTCCTACGATCGAACCGGCGGGCAGCGCGAGGGAGGTGAACAGGGATGGACAGCGAGGACAAAGCCGTCAACGAACATTCCGAACAGTTGGACGCCGAAGATCCGAAGCCGGAAGAGGCCGTCGCCTCGGACACCGAGAGTGACGAAGAGTCCCGGTTCGTCCCGACGCCGTACCCGCGAAATCACCTTCCCCAGCCGTCCTCTCCGCCGGAGGACGAAGACGAACCGGTCTCGGGTGTACTCGACGTACCCGAACGCCCGCTTCGCCGCGCCGGCCGGTACACCCGCCGGATCGCGATCGGCCTCGTGTCGCTGCTCGCCCTCGGTACGACGGGCTACGCGTACGTCACCAAGGACCGGTTGCAGGACAACGTCCCCACGACGAACGCCCTGAGCAAGGCCGACGATCCCGCCGCGCCGCCCGCCGACGACGGCGCCAACGACATCCTCCTGGTCGGCAGCGACGCGCGGACCGACGCGCAGGGCAATCCGCTGCCGCTCAAGGTGCTCAAGGAGCTGCGCACCGAGGAGAAGGCGGGCGTCAACACCGACACCATCATCATCCTGCGCATCCCGAAGAACGGCGGGAAGCCGTCGGGCGTCTCGATCCCGCGCGACACCTGGACCGACATCCCCGGCCGCGGCCCGAACAAGATCAATTCGGCGTACGGCGTCGCGAAGACCAACTACGCGAACGCACACCGGGGCGAGTCCGACCAGGCGAAACTCGAACGCGATTCCGATCAGGAAGGCCGCAAGGCACTGGTCCAGACCGTTCAGGACCTGACGAAGATCCGCATCGACCACTACGCCGAGGTCAACCTGCTCGGGTTCTACCTGCTGACCGAGGCGCTCGGTGGCGTGAAGGTCTGCCTGAACCACTCCACCGAGGACAAGGATTCCGGCGCGAACTTCCGCCGCGGCGAACAGACCGTCTCGGGCGGCGAGGCGCTCTCCTTCGTGCGGCAGCGGAAGAACCTGCCGCGCGGCGACCTCGACCGCATCGTCCGCCAGCAGACGTTCCTCTCCTCCGCGCTGAACCAGGTGCTCTCGGCGGGCACGCTGACCAGCCCGTCGACGATGACGGGCCTGATCGACGTCGTGCGCCGGTCGATCGTCCTCGACGAAGGCCTGGACCTGCTGGAATTCGCGCAGCAGGCGAGGGGGATCGCGTCGGGTGACCTGACGTTCACGACCATCCCGGTGGTGAACATCAACGGCCGCAGCGCCGACGGCCAGAGCATCGTCGAGATCGATTCCGCCGCGGTGCGGACCTTCGTCACCGGCCTGGTCGGCCGGGGCGGTGGCGGCGGGGCTTCCGGCGCGGCTCCCCTGCTCGCCGCGTCGAGCGTTCCCTGCGTGAACTAGCGTTGGGGGCGTGAGCCTCACCGAACTGCTGCTGCGGCCCGTGCTCGGGTCGCCCGCGAAACCGCTGATCACGCATTACGACGACAAGCAGGGCAGCCGGGTCGAACTGTCCGTGGCGACCACGGTGAACTGGGCCGCCAAGACGGCGAACTGGCTGGTCGACGAATTCGACGTCGAACCGGGCGACGAGGTCGCCGTGGTGCTGCCGTCGCATTGGCAGACCGCCGGTGTCCTGCTGGGCGCGTGGTGGTGCGGCGCCAGGGTGGTGACGGAGACCGCGGGCGCGCGGGTGGCGTTCGTCGCGCCCGGCGGCGTTTCCGAGGCGGCCGCGACGGCCGTCGTATCGCTGCACCCGATGGGTCTCGGGCTGCCCGCCGGCTCCGTGCTCGACGGCGCTCTGGACTACCTGACCGAAGCCAGGCTTTCGGGCGACCAGTTCAGCCCGCTGTTCCCGATTCCCGGTGACACCCCGGCACTCGATTCGTCCACTGTGGATGAAGTGCTCGCCGAGGCTCGCTCCCGCGCTTCCGGTCTGGGCCTGTCCGGCGACGACCGCGTCCTGTCCACTGTGGAATGGTCCGGCTCCGAGGGAATGCTCGCGGGTTTCGTGACGCCGCTCGCGGCCGGCGCGCACCTGGTCCAGGTCACCGACGCGGATCCGGCCAAACTCGCTTCCCGGCGCGAAGCCGAACGGACGACCGCGGATCTCCCCTCCTGAAGTGCTATGAAAGGTCCTTTCCTTGCAAATTTTGCAAGGAAAGGACCTTTCATAGCGTGGGTTCAGGCGTCCTGAAGCTGCTTCGCCTCACGCTTGCGTCCGAAGAGCACGTGATCAAGCGACAGTTTTCCGGCGTTGAAGCCGAGCGCGAGCCCGGCGACCGCCAGGACGAGGACGAGTTCGTAACCGCCCTGACCGGTGAGGCCGTTGTCGAGGTGCACCGAGAGCAGCGCGCCGACGGAGACCACGACGAAGCCGAGGCCCACCAGCGGCGCCAGGAAACCGGCAATGAACAGGATCGAGCCCACGATCTCCACCGCGATCGCGAAGATCGCCGCGAGCGTCGGCAGCGGGATTCCGGTCTGCTCGAAGAACTTCGCGGTGCCGTCGATCCCGTTTTCCCACTTCTGCAGGCCGTGTGCGAGGAAGACCACACCGACACCGATCCGGCCCAGCAGGAGGGCGACATCCTTGAAACGAGCGAACATCGGGTCTCAGCTTTCTGGTCGGTGAATATTCAACTTACCGGGATCACGGTAAGGCACCGGGCGCCCCGAACGGCACCTCCGGAGCGTGATCGACAGGTACCCGACAGGAACCGATCCGGCGGGCGGCATGTCCTCTGTGGAAGGTCGTGGCCGTCATTCCCCCGTACGGCGCCGTTGTTCCGGGCGTCCGACGGGCAAAATCACCTGTGTGATGGATGAACGTCTGATCGGCCTCTGGTCGGACCGCATGCTGTTCCCGAGCGACGTCGAGTCCGCCGAGCTGGCGTTCCGCGGCGACGGCTCCGGCTGGCTCTACTGGTCGAGCTGGAGCACCGAGTTCACGGTGTCGCGCTACACGTGGGCCGCGTTCACGCCGGGCACGCTGGCCCTGAAATTCCATCGCACCGTCAACGGCACGTGGTCGATCGACGACGGCGTCACGCGGCACGACGTCGAATCCGACGAGAAGGAAGAGTCGGTGATCGAGGTCGGCTACCGGATCGCGCCAGGCGAAGATCCGTTCGGCAGCCCGGTGACCCTGCTCTCCCTGGACCGGCCGCTGGACGACCACCTCGCGGGCTCGCGGTTCGCGTGGGTCGAGAAACCGGAATCGCTCAACGACCCGTCCGTCGATGCTCCGCGGCGAGGCCCGTCCAGCCCCCACTGACGGCCAGCAGTTCCAGGACCCGCTCCGCCTGCTCGGCGAACCCGGCCAGATCCGCGTGCAGCAACGCGATCCTCTCGGCGTCGAGCGGGACCTCGTCGTCGGCCCACAGCTCGATCACCGTGCTGACCGTCCACACGAGGAACTGGATGATCCGGATGAACTCGTCCGACGGCTCGTCGACGGCGTCGCGGTAGCCCGTCTCGATCTCGTCGCAGGCCGCGACCAGCTCACGCAGCGGCTTGACGACGTCGGCCGCCGTCCCGTCCCACGCGGCGGACGGCCACATGCGATCCCCGAGTTCGAGCCACAACCGCCAGCCGGCGATCAGCTCGGCCTCGTCGTGCGGCGTCCACGACGCCGGGGCGAACCAGAACATCCTTCGAGAGTGACACCGGCGGCCCATGATCGCCGTACTTCCGTGAAGCATCTCACCGACGCCTGACCTCACACGCGCGATTGGTCACCCACTCGCGAGGCCGAGCGCGGGAGTCGTGAGTGTTTCGGGTCGTTCTAACGACACTTACCACTCACGACCACACCCTGCCGCCCTGATAACCGATCGCCCCGCGCGGGGGCGCGCCTCTAACCTGACGCTGTGCTCGGCACGAATCAGCCCTGGTCGGGCGACGACGAGCAGTTCAACCGCGCCTGCCACGCGCGCTGGCGCGAGCGACTCAACCGAGCAGCGCTCGCCCCCGACGGCGGGCAATGCGGCGGATGTGTCTTTTGGGTCGCCTTGCACGGCCGGCTCGGCGACGACTACGGCGCTTGCACCAGTGCGAAGTCGATCTTCGACGGAATGGTTCGCTTCGAACACGACGGCTGCACCGCTTTCACCGAACGCGGCGACGGATCGTTCGGCTGATCCGTCTCACCCACGCAATTAGTCACCTACTCGCGCGAGCCCCAAGTACATGAAGGCCCCCTTCCTTGCGTCTAGCGCAAGGA